>JBKJXM010000381.1:0-5506 GCA_046716305.1 Candidatus Eiseniibacteriota bacterium | reverse complement strand
ATGTCTATTGCGTGTATCAGAAAAGTCGGCGTAGAGACCGGCGGCTCGAATATCCAATTTGCCGTCAATCCCGAAAACGGCGATGTGCGAATTATCGAGATGAATCCGCGCGTCTCGCGTTCGTCCGCGCTCGCATCAAAAGCGACCGGATTTCCGATTGCGAAAATCGCTGCCAAACTCGCCGTCGGCTACACGCTCGACGAAATCCCGAACGACATCACGAAGAAGACGCCCGCCTCGTTCGAGCCGACCATCGACTACGTCGTGGCGAAGATTCCGAAGTGGAACTTCGAGAAGTTCCGCGGCGCCGACCCCTGCCTGGGTACGCAGATGAAGTCGGTGGGCGAGGTGATGGCCATCGGCCGCACCTTCAAGGAGGCGCTGCAGAAGGGCCTGCGCGGCCTGGAGATCGGGGCCAGCGGCTTCAGCCGTTCCGACCTCGACGACACCCTCATCAAGCAGAAGCTGCTCACGCCGGACCCCGACCGGATCTTCTACGTGAAGCGCGCCCTGGATCTGGGCTGGGCCCACGACGAGATCAACCGCATGACCGGCATCGACCCCTGGTTCCTGGACCAGATCCAGCAGATCGTCGACATGGAAACCCGGATGTTGAACCCGGGGGGAACGGCCTTCGACGTGGATACGCTGCGTGAGGCCAAGCGGTACGGCTTCTCCGACGCGCGGATCGCGCGGCTCGCGGGCGTCACGGAGGCCGCGCTCCGAGCGCGGCGGAAGGCGGCGGGGATCGTTCCCGTCTTCAAGCGCGTCGACACCTGCGCCGCCGAGTTCGAGTCGCACACCCCCTACCTCTATTCGACCTACGAACAGGAGTGCGAAGCCGATCCGACCGATCGCCGCAAGGTCGTGATCCTCGGCAGCGGACCGAACCGGATCGGTCAGGGGATCGAGTTCGACTACGCCTGCTGTCACGGAGCCTTCGCCTTCAAGGAAGAGGGTTTCGAGACGATCATGGTGAACTGCAATCCCGAGACGGTCTCCACCGACTACGACACCTCCGATCGCCTCTACTTCGAACCGCTCACGTTTGAAGACGTGATGAACGTGATCGAGCGCGAGCGCCCCGAAGGAATCGTCATCCAGTTCGGTGGCCAGACGCCGCTCCGCCTGGCGCTCGCGCTCCACGAGGCCGGCGTTTGCATCCTCGGCACGAGCCCTGACGCGATCGACCTGGCCGAGGACCGGAAGCGCTTCCGCGAACTGCTCAACCGCCTCGGCATCCCGCAGCCGGAGAGCGACACCGCGACCTCGCTGGAGGAGGCCAAGATCGTGGCGCGCCGCATCGGATACCCGGTGCTGGTCCGTCCTTCCTACGTCCTCGGCGGGCGCGCCATGGCGATCGTTTACGACGAGTCGCACCTGGAAGAGTACGTACGCGAGGCGGTGAAGGCTTCGCCCGAGCATCCGATCCTGGTCGACCGCTTCCTCGAGGATGCCTACGAGGTGGATGTCGACGCGGTGGCGGACGGGGAGCGGGTCGTGATCGGAGGGATTCTGGAACACATCGAGGAGGCGGGGATCCACAGCGGCGACTCCTGCGCGGTCATCCCGACCTTCGGCGTGGCCGAGCGGCACCTGGCGGTGATCCGGGACGCCACGCGGCGGCTGGGGCTCAGGCTGGGCGTGCGCGGGCTCATGAACGTGCAGTTCGCGATCCAGAAGGACGTGGTCTATGTGCTCGAGGTGAACCCGCGCGCGTCCCGGACGGTGCCCTTCATCAGCAAGGCCACGGGCGTGCCGCTGGCCAAGGTGGCGGCGCGGGTGCTCGCGGGGCGCTCCCTCGCGGAGCAGGGGATCACCAGGGACCTCGAGGTGGACCGGTTCTTCATCAAGGCGCCCGTCTTCCCGTTCCTCAAGTTCCCCGGCGCGGACATCCTTCTCGGTCCGGAGATGAAGTCCACCGGCGAGGTCATGGGGATCTCGGCGAGTTTCGGCACCGCCTTCGCCAAGGCGCTCGCTGCGGCCGGCTCGGAGATTCCCACGTCGGGAACCGCGTTCGTCAGCGTGAACGACCACGACAAGGAAGCGTTGCTCCCGATCGCCAGGGCCCTTCACGCCCTGGGCTTCTCGCTCCTCGCGACGCGCGGCACGGCGGCCTTTCTAGAGGGAGGCGGCGTGCCGTGCGAGATGATCTACAAGGTGAACGAGGGGCGGCCGCACGTGGTGGACCGGATCAAGAGCCGCGGGATCGACCTGGTGATCAACACTCCCCTGGGCGAGGCGTCCTTCTACGACGACGGGGCCATCCGGAAGAACGCGATCCTCTACGGGGTGCTCTGCCTCACCACGATCACGGCCGCCGCCGCCACGGTGGAGGCGATTCGCTCACTAAGGTCACGGGAGAAGATCGAGGTGATCAGCCTGCAGGAGATCCACGGGGTCCGCAGCGAAGCGACGGACCCTGCCGTCTCAGCTCCGCCCGGCGTCTTTCTTCCCGCCTAGGTCCACCGCCCTCCAGAGGTACCAACTCGCGACGGAGCGGTAGGGGCGCCAGCGCTCGCCTCGCTTCATCAGCTCCGCCGGCGTCGGGAGCGCGCGCTTCCGGTAGGCGATCGCGTACCCCTTCCGCACGCCGTAGTCGGTGACGGGCTGGACGTCGGGGCGGCCGAGCCGGAACTTCAGGTGCATGTCGGCCGTCCAGCGGCCGACTCCACGGATCGACGTGAGCCGCTCGATGATCTCCTCGTCCGAAAGGCGATGGAGCTTGGCGGCGGGCGGGACGGTGCCGTCCAGCGTCTTCGCGGCGAGATCCCGGAACGCGAGAACCTTCGCGCGCGAGAGCCCCGCGCCCCGCAGATCCTCATCCCTCGTCTCCAGCACCCGCTGCGGCGTCGGCCCGCGCCCGTCGTAGAGGGCGCAGAAGCGTCCGTAGATGGTCGCGGCGGCCTTGCCGGTAAGCTGCTGGTAGGCGATCGACTCGGTCAGGGCGAGAAACGGGGTCTGCGCGCGCGTCGCCTTGAAGCCGCAGGTGCCGGCGCGCTCGATCAGGCGGGCCAGCACGGGGTCGGCCCCGCGCAATACGCGGACCGCTTCGTCGATATTCAGCGGGTCGGGCATGGAGCGACGAGCAGCGAGCATGGACCGACGAGCGTAGCGGCTTCGACGGGACGCGGCAATCCCGTATGATGGCGGACTATGGTGCGCCGGCTCCGTCCCGACCTGCCTTTCAAACGCATCGCGGTGGTGCTCTCCGGGGGGGGGGCCTTGGCCGCGTACGAAACCGGCGTGCTCCGCACGCTCGAGCGCGTGGGACTGGAGCCGGCGATCGTCTCCGGCGCGTCGGCGGGAGCGCTGACCGCGGTGGGGTGGGTGGCGCACGGATTCCGCGCCGCGCCGCTCGAGCGGGTGTGGCGGCACGTCGACCCGGCGGAGATCGGAATCCGGTGGACCACCATCGCGCTCCGCGCGGCCGGCGGCGTGCTCCTCGCTCTCGGGGTGCTGCAGGCGGTGGTGAGCTGGACCGGCTCCTCGGAGCTGAGCTTCCTCGCCGTCTTCCGGCACGGCACTCCCGTCGGGCTCTGGCCCGCATCTTCGTTCCTCGACATCCTCGCCTGGATCCTGGTCGCGGCGGGCGGCTTCGCCCTGCTCCGCTCCTCGCGCGAGGCGGAGAAGTGGCTCGCCAAGGTCGGCGATCCCGAGGCGGAGCGGCGCTTCCGGATCTGGGGCGCGGTCGTGCTCCTCATCTGGTCGTGCGCGCACCTGATCACGTGGCTCTTCGCGTGGCCGTGGCCGCACCGCTTCAGCGCCACGCTCCTCGTGGTCACGGCGGCCGTCTGGCTCCTGGCCCGGTCGCGCCGAGCGGGGGACTGGGCCCGGAGCTTCCTCTTCTTCCTCATGCCCGACACCGACGGGCGCGGGCTCTGGGGCAGCGCCGCGCGGCGGCACCTCCTGGACAGGCTGATCGGCGCCGGGCCCCGAAAGCGGCTCTGGCCGGGACAGGTCCATCTCATCCTGAGCGCGCTCGCGCTCGACAACGGGCGGGTCGCCCACTTCATCAACTGGCCCGATCCCTCGGCCCGGTTCTGCGCGCGGGTGGAAGCGTCTCTGGGGGAAGTGATCCCGGCGGGGGACGCCTCGGGGGTGGTGGAGGCGGCCATCGCCTCGTCAGCCATCCCGGTGCTCTTCGAGCCGGCGCGTATCGGCGATCGCGACTTCGTGGACGCGGTGGCCTTCTCGATGCACCCGCTGCGGGCGGCCATCTACGACGACGCCGACGCGGCGATCGTGGTGGTAGTCGCGCCGAGCGGTGCGCCGCCCGCGCCGCGCCCGTCGCGAAACCCGCTGGACGTGTGGGGGCGTTACCTCGACCTGGCCAACTGGCGAGACCTGCAGCAGGAGCTGCTCGCGCTCCCCGCGGCCTGGCGGGGCGGCGAGCCGCCGCTTCCGCTCTGCATCGTCGAGCCCGAGGCGCCGCTTCCTGGGGGCGTGCTCGCCTATTCGCCGAGCATCGCCGCGAAGCTCATCCGGCGCGGCGAGCAGGACGGCCTCCGCGCGCTCGACCGCGCCGGCTGGCTCGCTTCGTAGCGTGACACCACTGGTGACGCGGGAGTGGCCGCGGCTCGGCGAGACGCGCCGCGCCTACGTGGACGCCATCTTTCGCCGCATCGCGCCGCGCTACGACATGCTGACGCGCGTGCTCTCCTTTGGTCAGGACCGGCGCTGGAAGGAGTTGGCGATCGCGCGGCTCCCGGCCCCCCGCCGGGACGGCGTCATCCTCGACTTAGCGACAGGCACCGCGGAGCTCCCGCTCCTTGCCCGCGAGCGCGGCCGGCCCGAGCGCGTGATCGCGGTGGACCGGAGCCGCTCCATGCTCGCGCGCGGCCGCGAGAAGGCGCGCGCCGCCGGGGCGGAGGGGATCGACTTCGTGGCGGGCGACCTGAACGCGGTGCCGGTGGCGCCCGGCGCGTTCGACGCCGTGCTGGTGGGGTACGGGCTCCGCTACCCCATCGATCTCCGCGCCGTGCTCGTGGGGATCCACCGGTCGCTCAAGCCCGGCGGCGTCCTGGTCGCGCTCGACTTCGGCATCCCGCGGCGTGCGCTGCCGCGCCGGCTCCTGTTCGGCTATCTGCTCACGATGGGAACTCTATGGGGGCTACTCCTGCACGGGAAGCCGGGCACCTACTGGCACATCGTCGAGTCCCTCCGCGCCTATCCCGGCCAGCAGGGGTTGAAAGCGCTGATGGAAGCGGTGGGCTTCGAGCGGGTGACGGTGGACGAGCGGCTCTGGGGATCGGCCGCCATCGTGTGCGGCGCGCGGGGCGCCGCCGTCACGGCCTGAGCCAAACGCGGTAGAAGGCCAGCTTCACCACTTCGCTCGCCACAACCCGGATCCCCCGCGGCGTGCGCCACCATCGTCCCGGGGCGTACCGGTCCGCGCCGGGCGGGAGCGCGGCGAACGACGCGGCGGCGCCCGTCCCGCGAAGCGCGCGCCCCACGACGAGCGCCGCGCGGCGCAGGTGAAATCCCGAGGAGATCGCCGTCACGG
>JBKJXM010000380.1:0-28734 GCA_046716305.1 Candidatus Eiseniibacteriota bacterium | reverse complement strand
TTTTCTGCGCGACTACACGTCCGCGCTGAAGCAGCGTAATCGGCTCCTTTTTCCGGGCGGGCTAAGCGGCGCCCACCGCGGGGCCGGGGCGCCCGACGAGGAGCTGGGCGTGTGGGAGGCGATCCTCGCCCGCGCGGGCGCGGAGCTGGACCGTCGCCGCGAGGGCCTCGCCCGCGATCTGCACGCCGTCATGCGCGACTTGTCGGCGCGCGTCGATCCGGCACTCGCGCCCCTGCTCGAGTACGTGACTTCCGGCGGCGAGGGCACTGGGACCGGGGCCCCCGGGATCCCGACCGTCGAGCAGCGCGCGGAGCGACTCGCGGCGTCCCGGAGCCGGGACCAGCGCCTGGGGTGGACCGGAGACGGCCCCCACCGTGCTCGCCTGATCTGCAAAATCGGCGGCATGGAGCTGGCCGAAGGGGCTTCGCGCGGCTACTCGCGCCTCTATTCGATTCTCCTCCGGCTCGCGCTCGCGCGGGTGCTGGAGGAGCGGCTCGACGAAGCTCCGGTCGTTCTCCTGGACGATCCCGAGTCGGAGCTGGACGCGCGCTGGATCGGCGCGCTTCTCGCCCTGGTCCCCGAGTCGAGCCAGATGATCGTGACCGCCTGCCGTCCGCTTTCGGCCGTGCCGGCACGGATGGTGGCGCTCCCGATCGAGTCGCTCACCGCACTGGCGGGCGCCGGCGCGGGGGTCGAGGCGGCGTGAGGGCGCGAGCCGGCGTGAAGTCGAAGGCGCGCGTACGCGGAGAGTTCCAGCCGGTGGGATCGGTGCTGGATCGCCTCCTCGCGGGGCTCAAGCTCGAGTCCCGCTTCCAAGCCGCGCGCGCAACGGATGAATGGGGGTCCGTGGTGGGCCCCGAAGTGGAACGGCGGACCCGTCCCGTGGGCGTTCGGGACGGCGAGCTTCTCGTGGAAGTACAGGGAGCCGTGTGGATGGGCCACCTGGCGGTGCTCCGCCAGGAAATCTTGGAGTCGCTGAACAAGCGTCTCCCCGATACGGCGCAGCTTTCATCCATCCGGTTGGTCCCAATGCGATTCAAGGAGGAACCCATTGAGTCCGAATCGTGAGGAGGCCATGACGCTGGCCAATCCCCCCGAAGGAGGCGGCGGCTCCGAGGGAGCGCCGGCCGCGAAGGACGGGCATTCGTACGACGCACGCAACATCCAGGTCCTCAAGGGCCTCGAGGGCGTGCGCAAGCGTCCGGCCATGTACATCGGCTCGACCGGCCAGAGCGGCCTCCACCACCTGGTTTACGATGTCGTGGACAACTCGGTGGACGAGGCGCTCGCGGGCTTCTGCTCGAATGTCCAGGTGACGATCCATCCCGACGCGAGCGTGACCGTGTGGGACGACGGCCGCGGCATTCCGGTGGACCTGCACCCGGGCCAGAACCGCCCCGCGCTGGAAGTGGTCATGACCACGCTCCACGCCGGCGGCAAGTTCGACGAGTCGAGCTACAAGGTGTCGGGCGGGCTCCACGGCGTCGGCGTCTCGGTGGTGAACGCGCTCTCCGAGTGGCTGGAGGTCGAGGTGCGCCGCGACGGGAAGCGCTATCACCAGCGCTACGAGCACGGGATCGTGAAGACCGAGCTGAAAGTGGTGGGCGATACCGAGGAACCCGGCACCACCGTCACCTGGAAGCCCGACCCCACCATCTTCGAGACCAGCGACTACAACTTCGACACGCTCTCCCAGCGGCTCCGGGAGCTCGCGTTCCTGAACAAGGGGATCCGCATCCAGTTCACGGACGAGCGGACCGGGAAGAAGCACGAATTCCAGTACGAAGGCGGGATCACGTCGTTCGTGAAGTATCTGAACCAGAACAAGACGGTGCTCCACCCCGAGCCGATCTACCACCAGCGCGACCGCGACCGCATCGCGGTCGAGATCGCGATCCAGTACAACGACGGCTACGCCGAGAGCGTCTTCTCGTTCGTGAACAACATCAACACGATCGAGGGCGGGACGCATCTCATCGGGTTCCGCGCGGCGCTGACGCAGACGATCAACCACTACGCCGAGAAGGAAGGGCTGTCCAAGGTGCTCAAGGACGTGTCCCTGGGCGGCGACGACGTGCGGGAGGGGCTGACCGCGGTGGTCAGCGTGAAGCTCCACGACCCGCAGTTCGAGGGGCAGACCAAGGCCAAGCTCGGCAACACCGAGGCGAAGGGGACCGTCCAGTCGGTCGTGGGCGAGGGGCTCCGCACCTACTTCGAGGAGAACCCGGCGGTCGCCCGGAAGATCGTCGAGAAATGCATCCAGACCGCCCGCGCGCGCGAAGCGGCGCGGAAGGCGCGCGACCTGGCGCGACGGAAGAGCATCCTCGACGGCGGATCTCTTCCCGGGAAGCTGGCTGACTGCCAGTCGACGAACCCGGCCGAGTGCGAGATCTACCTGGTCGAGGGGGATTCGGCCGGCGGCTCGGCCAAGATGGGGCGCGACCGGAAGTACCAGGCGATTCTCCCCCTGAAGGGAAAGATCCTGAACGTGGAGAAGGCCTCGCTCGACAAGATGCTCTCGAACGAGGAGATCCGCACCATCATCACCGCCCTGGGCACCGGCATCGACGACGACTTCGACGCCGACAAGGCGCGCTACCACAAGATCATCATCATGACGGACGCCGACGTGGACGGGGCGCACATCCGCACGCTCCTCCTCACTTTCTTCTTCCGTCACATGCGGCCGCTGATCGAGCGCGGCTACATCTATATCGCCATGCCGCCCCTCTACCGCATCGCGAAGGGTAAGGAAGTCCGCTACGTCTACAACGAGTCCGACCGCGAGAAGGCGCTGGAGGAGATCGGGCGGAAGGGCATTCACATGCAGCGCTACAAGGGGCTCGGAGAGATGAATCCCGACCAGCTCTGGTCGACCACCATGGACCCGGAGAACCGGAGCGTGTCCAAGGTGACGCTGGACGACCTGGTGGAAGCCGACCAGATCTTCACGATCTTGATGGGCGACCAAGTGGAGCCCCGGCGCAAGTTCATCGAAGAATACGCGGACAGCGTCAAGAACCTGGATATCTGATCCGCCCAGTCTCGATTCTAGGTCCCAGGAGGGAGAGAACGTCGCATGGCCACGCGTGAGAGAGTGATCCCGATCTACGTCGAAGACGAGATGCGGAATTCCTACATCGATTACTCGATGTCGGTCATCGTCTCGCGCGCCTTGCCCGACGTCCGGGACGGGCTGAAGCCCGTGCATCGCCGCGTGCTGGTCGCGATGCGGGAGCTGAACCTCTTCCACGACCGACCCTTCCGCAAGTCCGCCAAGATCACCGGCGACGTGACCGGCAACTACCACCCGCACGGCACCGCCGCCGTCTACGAGACGATGGTCCGCCTGGCCCAGCCGTTCTCCATGCGCTATCCGCTCGTGGACGGGCAGGGGAACTTCGGCTCGGTCGACGGTGACGCTCCCGCGGCCGAGCGGTACACCGAGGCTCGCCTGACCGAGTTCGCGGAGGAGATGCTCCGCGACATCGAGAAGGACACGGTGAACATGCGGCCGAACTACGACGAGTCCCGCGAGGAGCCCGTCGTTCTTCCGTCCGCGGTCCCGAATCTCCTCGTGAACGGATCATCGGGGATCGCCGTGGGGATGGCGACCAACGTACCGCCGCACAACCTGCGCGAGATCGCCGACGCCATCGTCCACGTCATCGACAATCCCGACTGCTCCGTCGAGGATCTGTTCCAGTTCGTCCAGGGCCCCGACTTTCCGACCGCCGGGATCATCTACGGGCGTCAGGGGATCATCGACTGCTACACCACGGGCCGCGGCCACATCACGGTGCGCTCGGCCGCCACGGTCGAGGAGCTGAAGAAGGACCGGAGCGCGATCATCGTCACCGAGATCCCCTACATGGTGAGCAAGTCCGCGCTCTTGGAGAAGATCGCGGACCTGGTCAAGGACGGCACTGTGGACGGCATCTCGGATCTTCGGGACGAATCGGACCGCGAGGGGATGCGCATCGTCATCGAGCTGAAGCGCGACGCCCAGCCCCGCGTGATCCTGAACCAGCTCTTCAAGCACACTCAGATGCAGACCACCTTCGGCGCCAACATGCTCTCGCTGGTCGGGAACCGGCCGCATACCTTGACGCTGAAGGAGATGATCCAGTACTACATCGCGCACCGGCAGGAAGTGGTGGTGCGGCGCACGCGCTTCGACCTGAACGAGGCGGAGCAGCGGGCGCACATCCTCGAGGGCTTCAAGATCGCCCTCGACCACATCGACGAGATCGTGGCGCTCATCAGGGCCTCCGCCAACGTGGAGGCGGCGCGGCAGGGGCTTATCGCCACGTTCAGCCTGAGTGAGCTCCAGGCCAACGCCATCCTCGAGATGCGCCTCTCGCGCCTGACCGGGCTGGAGCGGAAGAAGGTCGAGGACGAGTACCTGGAGGTCATCCAGCTCATCGCGCGCCTGCGCGGCATCCTCGATAGCCCGACCCAGGTGCTCGAGATCATCAAGGGAGACATCGGGAGTGTGCGCGAGCGCTTCGGCGACGAGCGCCGGACCCGCATCGAGTTGGCCACGGGCGAGTTCGACGTGGAGGATCTGATCGCCCAGGAAGACATGGTGATCACGATCAGCCACGCCGGCTACATCAAGCGGCTCCCCGTGACCACGTACCGGAGCCAGCGCCGCGGCGGGCGCGGAGTGACCGGCGCGGGCACGCGCGAAGAGGACTTCATCGAGCACCTCTTCATCGCTTCGACCCATAGCTACATCCTCGTCTTCACCGACAAGGGGCGCGTGTACTGGCTCAAGGTGCACGAGATCCCGCAGGCGGGCCGGACCGCGAAGGGGAAGGCGGTCGTCAACCTGGTGGAGATGTCGCAGCAGGAGCGCATCGCCTCGGTGCTGCCGGTGAAGCTGTTCGACGACAAGCACTTCATCCTGATGACCACCGCGCAGGGCACCGTGAAGAAGACGCCCCTCTCCGCCTACTCCAACCCGCGCCGCGGCGGCATCGTGGCGATCGGGGTGGACGGCGGCGACACGCTGATCGACGCCGTGCTGACCGACGGGACGCAGGAGATCATCCTCTCCAAGAAGGACGGCAAGGCGATCCGCTTCAAGGAAACAGACGTTCGCCCCATGGGACGCACGGCCTACGGCGTGCGCGGGGTGACGATCGAGGGGGACGACGCCGTCATCGGCGTGCTCGCCGTGCGCCGCGAGGCCTCGATCCTGGTCGCGACCGAGAACGGCTACGGGAAGCGGACTCCGATCAGCGAGTACCGGATCACCGGCCGCGGCGGGAAGGGGATCATCTCCATCCAGGCCAACGAGCGGAATGGCCGCGTGGTGGCGGCGATCGAGGTCGTCGGCGACGACGAGGTCATGCTCATCACGCGCGGCGGGATGGTGATCCGCATGCCCGTGAAGGGTATCTCCGAGATCGGGCGGAACACGCAGGGCGTGCGCCTGGTGAATCTCGAGCCGGGCGACCAGCTTATCGACGTGGCGAAGGTGGAGGAGACGGTCGAAGAAGCGGAAGTAGGCGAGGAGGCGTAGGCTGGAGCCTCGCATTCCGACGTCGACCGTCCGGCGTCTATCCGCATACTACCGCGTCCTCGAAGACCTCGAGGGCGAGGGCCACCGCACCGTATCCTCCCAGGGCCTCGCGCGCGAGAGCGGCGTCACCTCGGCCCAGGTCCGAAAGGACCTCTCCTACTTCGGCAATTTCGGAAAGCGCGGCCTGGGCTACGCCGTCAAGCGGCTGAAGAAGGAGATCCGGCTGATCCTGGGCCTGAACCGCCGCTGGCGGGTGGCCCTGATCGGAGCCGGGAACATGGGCTCGGCCCTTTTCTCCTATAAGGAATTCAACCGCCAGGGGTTCGACTTCGCCGGCGTCTTCGACGTGAGCGCGGACCGGGTCGGGCAGGATTGGCGCGACCTGAAGGTGCGCCACATCGATGACCTGGAATCCGAGGCGACGCGCCTGGGGATGGAGATCGGCGTGATCGCGGTCCCGGCGCGCGCCGCGCAGAGCGTGGCCGACCGGCTGGTCGCGGCCGGGATGCGCGGGATCCTGAACTTCGCGCACCGCCGCATCTCCGTCCCCCCTAGCGTCGCCCTCCGCACGGTCAATCTCTCCATCGAGCTGGAAAGCCTCGCCTTCGAGATCAAGGCGTTGAACGCGAGAGGGATGAGGGCGAAGAAGCGGTGAGCGCATGACGCGCGCGGGGCCGGCCGGGCCGGCGGGGCGGGCGCGGCCGAGACCATGACGCGCGCCGACCTGGTCCTTCTCCTCGTCTGCGCCGTCTGGGGGACCACGTTCGCGCTCATGCGCGACATGATGAAGGTCCTCCACCCCTTCGAGCTGATGGCGCTCCGCTTCACGATCGCTACGGTGCTCCTTGCCGCGGTCTACTGGCGCCGCCTGGGGCCGCCGCGCCGGCGATGGGTCGTGGACGGCCTCTGGCTGGGCGCCTGGCTCGCGGCCGGCTACCTCACCCAGGTGATCGGGCTCCAGTTCGTCTCGGCCTCGCGCTCCGCCTTCATCACATCGATGAGCATCGCGATCGTTCCGTTCGTGGCCTTCCTGCTTCTTCGGACCCGGCCGGTGGTGGGGGAGGCGCTCGGGGTGGTCCTGGCGGTGGGGGGCTTGGTCCTCTTCTCGGCCGACGCGGGCTTCGCGGCTCGGCCCGGGGAGCTCTGGACGCTTGGGTGCGCGGCCGCCTTCGCCGTTCAGATCGTCCTGACGAGCATCCTCGCGAAGCGAAACCCCGCGATTCCGCTGACGGTGATGCAGGCGGCCGTCGCGGCCGTAGCCGGCTGGGCGCTCGTCGCCGGGCGCGGCGGGCTTGCCGTCGCCCCCCGGGATATCCCGTGGGGCGCCCTCCTCTATCTGTCGGTCGTGGCGACGGCGATCATCCTCGTGCTCCAGACGTGGGCGCTCGCCCGTACCTCTTCGGTGAAAGCGGGGGTGCTCTACGCCACCGAGCCCATCTTCGCGGCGCTCTTCGCGGCCGCCTTCTTCAGCGAGCGTATGACGCCGCGGGAACTGGCGGGCGCGGCGCTGATCTTGATGGGCGTCATCGTGAGCGAGCTGTGGCGGCCGGCACAGAAGTGGTGGCGCGAGCGCCGGCGCGTCAGGGCGGAGCCGGGCCTCCCGGGAGGGAGCGGGCCAGGATGAGGAACGCCTTCTCCGCCGCGCGCGCGACCGAGGGCGCTTCGGGATAGCCGAGGTCGTATGGAGAATCGCCGGGTCCCGGAATCGGGTAGTTGATCCCCGGCATGAACGTCTGGCTGGGGCCGCGAGCCGGCTGCATCGGTGGGAGCGAATCGGGGTTCAGCGTGTCTGCCGGCGGGGGCCTGAAGGTGGGGGCCTCGTCCGCGCCGCCGATGAACTTGCCGCGGTAGACGATGGCGCCCGTGGCCAGATCGTAGACTGTGGCCTGGACCCGGACGTCGCGCCCCGTCACGCGCAGGTCCTGCCCCCCTTCGCCGGTCGCGATGCTCGACGGCATATTCCGAGTGCCGTAGCGGATCGAGGTCGCCTCGACGCGGGCGAGAATCCCGTAGCGCGCGAGAGGGCGCACCGCGGAGACCGCGCGGGCGAGCCAGAGGGAATCGGGGTCTCCGCGCATCTGATAGCCGAGAAGGAAGAGGCGCGTGGCCGAGTCCGGCAGCGCCGCCCGGACCTGCTCGGCCCGCACCAGGGGAATGTCCTTTCGCGCTCCCGTGAGCACGCGCTCCAGCGCGGCGATGAGCGGCGGGCGCGCCTGAGCCACCTCGTCCACCTGCACGACCCCGAGCACGGCGAGGCCCTCCTTCCGCAGCGACTCGGCGCTGAAGCCAGGGTCCTCGCGCAACAACTTCGACTCGGTGGCGCAGCCGGTGGCAACCGCCCAGGCGGCCAGCACCGCCAAAACCCACCGTACGCTCCATGCCTGCGCCGCGCGGCGCACAAGCGGCGTGCCCGTTCGAAGCGGGACGGGGCATTGTCGCGCCATGCAGCGCGTACTCTGGATCGGCGTGTTTGGATTCATGGGAACGGACCCACAGCGCTCACCGGTCCTCCCATTCCTCAACCCAAGACCGCTTGTCACCGCGCGGCAGCAACACGTCAACTGCCTCCGTCAGCGCCTCCGCGATCGTGTTCAGCGCCTCGGGCTCCGCGATCAGGGGCGGCGCGATCAGGATGGCGTCGCCGCTACCGTCCGCGTTGAAGCCCGTGGCCGCGTGGACCAGGATCCCCCGCGCGCGACATCCATTGACGACCTTTTCGGCGACGCTCCGGGCGCGAGGGAAGGAGGGGCGTCCCTCTCCGGGCGCCGCCAGCTCCACCCCCCAGAGAAAGCCCATCCCCCGCACGTCGAGAACGGACTCGTTCTGGAGGAGCGGCTCCAGCGCGCGGCGCGCCTCCGCTTCCGCGCGACGGACGCGCTCGAAGACGCCCTCCTCTTCATAGGCCTGGAGCGCCTTCTTGCCGACGGCGCACGCGACGGGATTGCCCCCGAACGACTGGGCGTGGTGGAACACGCCGCCTTCCTCGTCCTCCAAAGCGGCCGCGACGCGCTCCGATACCAGGACGCCGGCGAGAGGGTAAAAGCCGGCGCTCGCCCCCTTTCCGAAGACGACCAGATCGGGCGCGGACTTCGCGCCGTCGCGCTCCTCGATCCTGGGCCACGCGAACAGGGAGCCCGTCCGCCCAAATCCCGTGAGCACTTCATCCGCGATCCAGAGCGCTCCCGCCGCGTCGCAGCGCTCGCGGATCCGGGCCATCCAGCCGCGCGGCGGCACGGGGGCGGCGAGCCCGGCCGCGGGGATGGTCTCGCAGAGGAACGCCGCCGCCTGGTCCGCCTTCTCCAGCGCCGCGTCGGCGCACGAGAGGTCGCAGGACGGATGCGGGAGTCCCCGGAGGCATTGAACGCAGAAGGCCGCGGGTCCGAAGGCGCGCTCCCCCAGGAGGCCGGCGAACGGGGCGCGGCGCGGGGCGTAGCCCGTCGCGTCCAGCGCCGCGAGCGTCGCGCCGTGGTAGTGGCCCGCGAGGGACAGGATTTCCCGCCGCTGGGGGGCGCCGCGCGCGCGCTGAAACCACCACGCCGCCTTGATCGCCACCTCCACCGCTTCACTGCCCGACGAGGTGAGGAGGGCGCGGGTGAAGGGCGGGCCCGCGGCACGGAGGAGCGCCTCGCGATAGCCCTCCGCTTCGGGGGAGTCGAACGCCGAGGGACGCGCGTGCGGGAGGCGGGCCGCGGTCTCGGCCATGGCGGCGACAAGGTCGGGGCGGGTGTAGCCGAGCTGCATGCAGAAGGCGCCGGAAGTGGCGTCGAGATAGCGGCGCCCGGCTGTATCCCAGACGTAGAGTCCGTGGGCCCGTTCCAGCGTGGGCCGCGGAGGAGTGACCGGCGGCCTGCTCACTACGGGAAGATGACAGTGAAGCGGGGCGGGCGCCAGCCCGATCGCCCGCGGAGAGTTACCCCGAGGATGCGGTGGCCACGCGGGCCGCCGCGCGCTGGAGCGCGGAGGTGCGCTCGTGGCCGATGCGGAACGCGGACGCGAGGAGGAGGCAGGCTTCGGCACGCGTGAGGCTTCGGTCGGAGCGCGAGAGCGCCTCGAAGCCAGGATCCAGGCGCGGAACCGGCGCCACCGCCTTGATCACTCGGCGCTTGATCCGCTTCTTCGTCACCGCAACCCCGGTAGCGCCGGGGGCTGAGGTCACTTTGGCCGAGGTGGACGCGGCGCGGATGGCCCGGGCGTATTCCGCCTCGGCCGCCTTCCGCTTCGCGGCGGTCTCGGCCATCGCTGCCTCGCGCGCTTCACGGTCAGCCCGCGCCGCCGCCTCGGGGCTCGCGAAGACCCGGTTGAAGTCGCCGCAGAGCCGCTCCCGGTCGAAGGAGGCGAGGTTCTGGCCGTAGGCGGCCGACTTCTCCAGGCAGCGAAGGAGAATCGCGAGGGCTTCCTTGCGGCTCAGATGGTCGCCCGCTTCCCCCTCTTCCGAGGGGAGCACCCCGGCCCCGGCGAGAACGGACTGAAGCCCCACGAAGGAAGGGCGGGTCCGGGAGTCGTTCAGCCGGAACGCCAGGACGAGCGCCGCATAGAAATCGGAGCGGGTGATCGAATCGTCGGGTTCGAACTCATCCTCGTCGCCCCGCACGATGCCGTCGCGGCATGCCGCGAGGGCGTACGGCGCCTGCCAGCCCCGCGGGTCCAGGTCGTCGAACCGGCGCACGTGCCGGCTCAGGAAGGAGACCGGATCCACCGTGGCCAGGAGCGCGAAGGTGCGATCTTCCACGGTTGGCTCGTCGGCGCCCTCGGTGTCCGCCTCTTCGCCGTCCGCCGTCGCGAACGATTTCCGGATCTCGAAATGGAGATGCGGCGAGGTGGCGCGCCCGGTCTTCCCGACCTGGGCGATCGTCTGTCCGGCCGCGACCACATCTCCCTTCTTCACGAGGACCGAGCGCGGCTTCAGATGGCCGTAGAGGGAGTGCACCGTCTCGCCGTAAGGAAGCACATGGCGGATCACGACGTAGTTTCCCCATCCCGTGCGCCACTTGTACACCCACTTGTAGCGGGTGACGGTCTTGTAGACGCGCTTCTGGTTCACGAGCTGAGCCACCTTGACCTGGTGCGCCCGGCGCACCTTGATCATCGCCCGGGCGTCGGAGACGACGACCACCCCGGAGGCGACGGAGCGGACGGGAGCGCCGCCGGTGCCATTCGTCAGGTCCACCCCCTTGTGAGCGCGCTGGCCGCGCTTCCCGCGGCGTACCAGGTAGGAGTCGGAGACGTGGAACCCGTTGGCCTCGCCCCGGTGGGGCAGGGTGAAGTCGAGCTCATCTCCCACGGGATAGACGAAGGCGCCGGCGACAGGAGTGGCGCGGTCTTCGGCAAGCGCGGGCGGTGCGACCATGAGGGGCGCGGCGGCGAGAAGGGCAAGGAGAAACCGCGCTGGATGGAGCAGGGCCCAGCGCCGCCGGTGACGCGGAGTCCGCGCCGGTGTGCGCCGCGCGAGCGGCAACCCTATTGGGTCTCCACGGCGGGGTCGATATCGCGATGGAGGGCGAAGCGGAAGGTCCAGTCGAGGATCCTCCGCGCCTCCGCGAACCGGAGGGCGTTACTAGGCGCCCCCAGGAGGACGGCCGTGATTTCCGTTCCAGACGGGGATTGGATGTTGGTCGCGAGACAGTAGCCCGACTCGCTGATGAAGCCCGTCTTGCCCGCGGTGACGCGCCACTTGCTCTTCAAGAGCCGGTTGGTGTTGCCCAGGGTGTGCAGGCGGCGGTTGGACGTGAATGTGTACTGCTCCTTCTGCATGATCGTGCTCACGACCGGGTTGCTGGCCGCGGCGCGAAGAAGCTTGGCGACGCTCTGGGCGGTCGCGACGTTGTGCTCGCTCAGTCCGGTCGGCTCGACGAAGTGGGCCCCCGTGAGACCCAGCGATTCCGCCTTCACGTTCATTCGCCGCACGAACTCGAGGCGATCGACGCCGCACGTTCGGGCGAGGGCCTTCGTGGCCACGTTGTCCGAGGCCATCAGCGAGGCATGGACGAGGTCGCGGACGGAAATCTGCTCGTGGGATCGGATGTGGGAGCGGCTGGACTTGCGCTTGTCCTCGGGAAGAATCTCCACCACCCGGTCCCAGTCAGGTTGCGTGTCCAAAAGCACCATGGCGGTGATCAGCTTGGTCAGGCTGGCGATGGGATAAAGGCGCTCCTGGTTCTTCTGGAAGAGCACCTGCCCGCTCGCGTCCTCGACGTAGGCCGCCTTCACATGGAGGCGGGGAATCCCGTACGGCGTGATGGCCGGGAGGCGAAGCACCGCGGCCCGGCGGCGGCGGCGCACGCGGGGACGGCGTTTCGCGACACGGCTAGTCGACGTGGCGTGCAGGCGCGTTGTCTTCTTCGCCCGGGTGGCGCGCGCGGCAGCCTCGGCGTCCCGGGCCTCGGCGGCAGCACCGAAGGCCATGACGGCGCACAGGATAAAGGCGATTTTTCGGAGGAGACGAGGAGGTGTCATAGAATGGTCAGCCCTCATCCGTGAGTAACCTCTGGACGGCGGGTAGCAGAAGGGCGGGGAAGGCGCCCCTCTTTGAGTTATCGGTTTCGGGCAGGCAGAACTGAAGGGGTAGTTCGTGCCCGAAGGACTCGGAAGCTTCAACCGACCATCATCATAGCACGGGGCATAAAGGCGAGTCCATTCCTGGATGCCCCGGCTGGCTGGAGGGGGAGAGTGGGGCGCGCAGACAATCTGCGCACCCCCTCCAATCAACTGTTTCCCAACTGCTTGCGGCACTACCCGCGACCGGGGGAGCGTGGCGCTGGCGTTCCTCTAGTCGTCCCGATCGTTGCGCGTGCGGCTGTCGTCGTCTCCGTTATCGCGTACCGGGCTGAGCTCCATGCGGAGCGCCCGCATCTCCTCGCGAAGCTGCCGGAGCTGATCTTGGAGCTCCCGGATCTGCTGCCGAACCTGGTCGCGATCGCCGAAACCGCGATCGCCCATGGACGGCTGCCTCGGCGGCATCGGAATGTCCTCGTCGTTGCCCGATCGGCGGCCCATGTCGGGCGGCATGTCCGGCCGGCTTTGAGGAGGGCGCTCACCCAGCTCGGCGGTGATCGTCCGAAGGGAGCCGCCTCGCCACAACGTGATACGAGCGTTTTCGCCGGTGTCGAGCCGCCGGACAGTGCGGATCAGATCGGCCGAATCCTCGATCTTGTCTCCGTTCACCTCGACGATCACGTCGCCGCGGCGGATCCCGCTCCGGTCCGCGGGGCTGTTCTGCTCCACGCGGCTGACCATGGCCCCCTGCTCGGTGGGGAGGTTTCGCGCCCGCTGGAGCGTGCGGGTGACGTCCTGCACCTGAACGCCGAGGTAGCCGCCTCTCTGGGCGGCGGAATTGTCGTCTCGTGACCCGGGGGACTCGTAGATCCGAACCGTACCGGAACGCCCGTTGTCCTGGTCGTCCTCATCATCATCCTGCGCCCTCGCCGCCATGGGGGCGACCAGGAGCGACAGCGCCAACCCCAGAGCCGCCAAGCTCCAGGTCGGCCGCAATGCCTGAGACCATCTCATCTGTTGTTACCTCCGTACCGGATAGGGGTGGGGTATGCCGCGCATCACTCCGGTCTACCAGCGAGGACCGGCCGAAGTTCCCGCCTCCGTTGGACGGGAGGACTAGTTGGCCGGTTGAAGCCGGAATGAAGCGCAGCCCGCCTTTTCGGAGAGCGCGCCGATCGGACCACACGGAGCGCGCAGCGCGGGCGACAGGTCGCGGAGCTTGAAATTGCCATGCTCCGCGTCGCAGAAAAGTGGGTCCCCGACCCAGGTGTTGGCGGAGGGCAGCGCACCAATGGACCCTCCGGAACGATCCCAAATGAGGTTGCAGTCGTAACGCGGGGATGATTTGAGCCCCGTGACGGCGCGCTGATCTTTGTTCAAGACGAAGATGTTCTGGCGCACATCCGGTGAAACATCGACGAAGAAGAGCGTGGCCCCGTCTCCCTTCACGTCGTTCAGGTAGAACGTGTTGTTGGAGAGGATCGGGTTCACGTTCGCAATTTTGCGTCTCAGGATGCCGATCGCGGCGGCCGCTCCGGCCGACGTGTTGCGGTCGAATGTCGAGTATCCCACATTCATCGCCCCTTCGTCCGCATGAAGCGCGCCCCCCGATGCCGCGCGGTTCTCCTCGAAAATCGACCGGGACACGTTCACCGAGGATCCGCGCATCACCGCCAGGGCGCCGCCCGCCACGTCGGACGAGTTCTCCCGGAACGTGCAGTTCACGATGGTGGCCCCCGACGAGTCGGTGGCGTTGAAGGCGCCCCCCGTGGATCCCTTTGCCTGGTTCCGCTCGAAGAGAACCAGCCGGAGCGGGATGACCAGGCGGCTATGCACGAGCGCCAGGCCGGCGCCGTCGTATCCCTCGTTCTCGACGAACTCCGACGAGAAGATGGCCCCCGTGGAATGGTTGAAGCGGACGCCGCTTCCTTTATTCTCACGCACGCGGCACCCGGCCAGGGAAACGGCCTCGGACTCCCAGACGCCCACCGCCGATTCCCAGTTCTTCGTGAAGGTGCAGTCGCGGATCTCGAAGGACGAATCGCGCACGCACTGGATCCCGCCTGCGCCGTTCGCCTTGCCGCGGCGGATCCCGAAGCCGATGATGGCGCCCCCCCGCACGCCCTCGACGCGGAGCACACGCACGCTGTCGCCGCCGTCGAGGATGGTGCTGTCCGGGCCGCCGTCGCCAAAGAGCACCACGCGTTTCCGCATCTCGAAAGGTCCGGGATAGACGCCCGCGGCCACCCAGATCGTATCGCCGGGCGCCGCGGCGTTCAGCGCGCCCTGGAGCGTCCGGTGCTCGCGGGGCACGAAGAGGCGCCTGGCCTCGGCGGGCGCGGCGGCGAGAACGAGGAGCGCGAGGAGAAGGAGGCGCGTGGGCCTAAGGGCCACCCGCGCTCCCCGGGGTCGCCGACTGGGGCGCCGCGTTGGGCGCCGCGGTGCCCGGCGCGCCGATCGAGCCCGCGACCACCAGCGCATAGCCGGTCTTCGGGCGCAGGTACGCGCGCGCCGCCGCCGTGGCCGCATCCCGCGTGATCCCGCGCACGATCGAGGCATAACGCTCGATATAGTCCAGACCCAGACCGTAGAGCTCGGCGCTCAAGAGCTGCGAGGCCACCCCGGAGTTCGTCTCCAGCCGCACGGGGAAGACGCCGGTCAGGTAGTCCTTCGCGTCCTCCATCTCCCGCTCGGTCGGTCCCTCTTCGGACATGCGGCGCACCTGCTCGAGGATGCTCGAGATGGCCCGGTCGGTGTTGGCCGGGTTGGTCCCCGCGCGAATCGAGAGCGGGCCCGCGCCGACCCCCGACGCCAGGTTGGAGTAGACGCCGTAGACCAGACCCTGCTCGTCGCGGAGGTTGGTCATCAGCCGGCTCGACAGGGAGCCGCCTCCCAGCACGTAGTTCATCATCATCGCGGCGTCGTAGTCGGGCGCCGTGCGGGCCACGCCCGGAACGGCGTAGACCAGATCGGTCTGCGACTTCCCGCGCATCGGCACGGCGAGATCGAGGACGGCAGTGGGCGCGCTCACCGGGGGCACCTGGAAGGCGGGGGCCGAAGGAAGCTTGGCCCACCCGCCGAACGCTGCGCGCACCAGCTCCGTCGCCTGCTTCGGATCCACGTCCCCCACGAGCACGATGATCGTGTTGTTCGGCCCATAGTGGCGGGCGTGGAAGGCCGTCAGGTCCTCGCGGGTGATCACCCGGAGGGTCGAGTCGGTCCCGAGAGGATGGTCGTGGTACGGGTGCCCGGCCGGGTAGAGGAGCTTATTCGCGCGGCGCGCGGCCACGCTCGCCGTGGAATTCTCCGCGATCTGGTAGTCGGTGATCCGCTCGGCGCGGACCTTGTCCACCTTGTCCGCCGGAAACGCCGGATTCCTGAGTGCGTCCGCCAGCACGTCGAGCACGATGGGCAGATCGGGGGAGAGCATGGCGGCCGAGAAGGACGCCGTCTCGGAGCCACCGTCGAAGCCGAGCCGGGCGCCCACGTTCTCCACGGCTTCCGCCATCTCGAGCGCGCTGCGCTTGCCCGTTCCCTGGTCCAGCATGGCCGCGACGAAGCCGGCCACCCCGCTCTTCGCCGGGGGATCGAAAATCCCTCCGGCCCGAACGAGGCCCTGGAGCGAGATCGTCGGGTTGGCGGAATTCCGCCGCACGATGAGCGTGAGACCGTTGGGGAGGACCGTCCGATACGCGGGGGCGCCCTTCACTCGGGCGGCGCCGGCGGGCGCAGCGGCGGCGGTTGCCGGCTGGGCCGCAGCGTCCCCGCCCAGCGCCGGAGCGCCCAGCGCCGGGGCGCCGGGGATCCAGCCAGCTTCGTGCCCCTCGGGGCGGTAGTGCTCGACCCAACGGGACGGGGTCGCGACGCTCGAGCCGCCGGCGCGTCCGCTGCCCCCGGAGGCCTGGGCCTCCTCGGACGGGTCCCACCACCCGACCGTGCGGGTGTTCTCGGTCAGGTAGGTCGCTGCCACGCGCTGCAGATCGGCCGCCGTCACCGCGCGCGCTCGCTCGAGATAGGTGCTCAGATAGCGCCAGGAGGACACGGTGTTGTAATACCCCAATTGCTGCGCCAGGCTCCGGATCGAATCCTTGGAGTAGACGAACCCGGCCTCCACCTGCTTCTTCGCCCGGGCCAGCTCCTTGGCGGTGACCGGTTCCCGCTTCAGGCGGTCGATCTCCGCGGCGACGGCGGTCTCCACCTGGTCCAGGGTGGACCCCGCCGCGGCGGTGGCCTGCACCATGAAGAGCATGGGGTCGCGCCCCGTATCGTTCGACGCGTCGACGTCGGTCGCCACCTTCTTCTCGACCAGCCCCTGATAGAGGCGTGAGGTCTGTCCGGCCCCGAGGATGATTCCGAGGACGTCGAGGGCGTACGTATCCGCGTGCAAGAGGGGCGCGTTCCGGTAGCCGACAAGGAAGTAACGGGTATCTCCCGGCTTCCGGATCTTGAACCGTCGCTCTCCCATCTGCGGCGGCTCCACCGTGCTCACGGGCGCGGGATCGGGTCCGCGCGGGATCGCCCCGAAGTGGCGCTTCACCATGGCGAGCACCGCGTCCTTGTCGACGTCTCCCACGACGACCACCGTCGCGTTGTTCGGCATGTAGTGGCTCTTGTAGTAGTCGCGGATCTGGCTGGTCCGGATCTGCTCCACGTCCGTCCGCCACCCGATCGTGGGCCAGTGGTACGGATGCGCCTTGAACGCCTGCGACATCGCCTCGATGTAGAGCGCGCGCTCGGGATTGTCCTCGTTCCGCTCCAGCTCGGACCGGACCACCGTCATCTCCAGGCGGTGTTCTTCCTCGGGGATCGTCGCGTGCACCATGCGGTCGGACTCGATCTTCATCGCCAGCTCGAGGCGGTCGCTCGCGAGGACTTCGTAGTAGTTCGTGTAGTCGAGCGACGTGCCGGCGTTGAAGGTGGCGCCGTTCTTCTGGAGCAGCTTGGCGATCTCCCCTTTCCCGTACGTCGGCGTTCCCTTGAACATCATGTGCTCGAGCAGGTGCGAGATGCCGGTGATGCCGGCCGTCTCGTTGCGGGAGCCGACCTTGTACCAGACCATGAACGCCGCGACCGGCGCCGTGTGGACCTCCTGGATCAGCACCGTGAGCCCGTTGTCGAGGGTCGTCTCGGAAACGGGCGCCGGCGCCGCGGCAGCCTCGGTGGAAATGGTCATCGCTTTTCCTTTACTCGGGGATGTGGAGCCGGCCGAGGCCGGCATCGTCGTCGTGAGAGCCAGGACGGCCAGGAGCCAAGTCGAGGGGTGTCGCATCATTCCTCCCTGGCGCCGGGGCGCCCAAGCGTAGCATGGGATAGTGCCGCCGCGGCCGGAGAGCGGGCTTCACGAAGCCCGAACCAGCGTCGCGACGCATTCGATGTGGGGCGTGTGCGGAAACATGTCCACCGGGCGGACCCATTCGAGCCGGTAGCGGGACTCGCAGAAGAGTGCCAGGTCGCGCCCGAGCGTGGCCGGATTGCACTAGACGTAGACGAGCCGCGGCGCCCCCATGTTGATCAGCCGGCTGACGACGCCGGGATGGAGACCCGCGCGCGGCGGGTCCACCAGGACTGCGTCGACGGCGGTGGGCTCCTCTCCGAAGTGGTCGCGGAGCGCCTCCACGGCCTCCTCTCTTACGAACCGCACGTTCGCGATTCCGTTCCGGGCCGCGTTCCGCTCGGCGTCCCGCACCGCCGCCTCGTTGGACTCGACCCCGATCGCCTCGCGCGATCGGAGCGCGATCGGAAGCGTGAAGGTGCCGGTCCCCGAGTAGAGGTCGAGCACGCGTTCGCCGCCCGTGAGCGCGAGCCCCTCGAGCGCCGTCTCGAGCAGGCGCTCCCCCTGCTCGGTGTTGGTCTGGAAGAACGAGGCCGAGGAGATCTCGAAAGTCAGCCCCCCCAGGCGCTCCTCGATGCGGTCTTTCCCGGCGAGCACCCGCTCCTCCTCGCCGACCGCGATCTGGGCTTTGCGGCGCGTCAGGTTCAGGAGGACGCTCGCCACCGCGGGGAAGCGGCCCGTGATGCGACGGGCGAAGGCATCGATCGCGGGGTGCGGCTCGCTGGCGACCAGGTTGACCATGACCTGGCCGGTGCGGACGCCTTCGCGGACGACCAAGTAGCGGAGGAGACCGGCGTGGCGCCTCGTGTCGTAGGGCGTCAATCCCTCGTCCACCGCCCAGGCGCGCGTTTCGGCGACGATCTCGCTCGCTATGGGGGTGGCGATGTGGCAGCGCACCAAGTCGAAGGTGCGGTCGAAGAAGCCGCGACGGTGGAGCCCCAGGGTGAGCGCCCCTCCCGCGTCCTTGCCGAAGGAAAATTCCATCTTGTTCCGGTAGTGGAACTGGGACGGCGCCGGAATAACCGGCCGGGCGGCGGTCGTGATCCCGCCGAGATGGGCCAGGCACTCCTCCACCTGGCGCTCCTTGTGGCGGAGCTGCTCCGGGTAGGAGAGATCCTGGAACCGGCACCCGCCGCAGATGCCGACGTGCTCGCAGCGCGCCGCGACCCGAACCGGCGAGGGCACGAGAATGCGCTCGGCCCGGGCCTCGGCGTACTGGCGCTTTCTCCGGAATACCGTTGCCACGACGCGGTCTCCGGGCAGCGCGTTCTCGACGAAAACCACCAGTCCGTCCACCTTGGCGAGTGCCGCCCCGCCGAAGGCGAGGTCCTCCACCGTGAGCTCCAGAGTGGCCCCCCGGCGCACGTTGGCCGCGGCCACGACGGGGGCTACGCCGCCGGCCCCGGCGGCTCCGGCGCCGGCCTCGGTGGTGGTTGGGGACAGGGGTGCGGACGCTTCACTGTGGGTCACCGGCCGATCTTACACCACCGGCCAAACCCCAAGAACGGGCTTAGGGTAGCTCGTTTGAGGGCCGATATGAGGCGCATGCGGTTCAACCCAAAGGCCGGGGCCGTGCTCCTGAGCTTGCTCCTGGCCAACCCAGCCGTTGCCGGAACGATCGTGGGGACGGTGACGCTCGCCCCGGCCGACCTCTCGTTCCGCGGAGGACCTCGACCGAATGCGTACGTGGGACAGCTCAGCGGAAGCGCCGGCAATTCCGGATCCGTGGTTCCATCCGACACCACCTACGGCGTCGCCTATCTCGCCGACGTCGCGTCCGCGCAGGAGCCCCCGCCCCCGCCCATCCTCCTCGACCAGAAGGGCCAGAGGTTCATTCCTCGGATTCTTGCGGTCGTGGTGGGGCAGGCGGTCGAGTTCCGGAACAGCGACAACGTCTTCCACAACGTCTTCTCGTACTCCCCGCCCAAGCGGTTCGATCTCGGGCGATACCCGCGGGGAAAATCGAAGCGGCTGACGTTCCAGAAGGCCGGGCTGGTCCAGGTCTTCTGCGACATCCATTCGGACATGCGCTCCGACATCGTGGTCGTGCCCGGCCGCCGCTTCGGCTACGTCGGCGCGGACGGACGCTTCCGCATCGACGACGCGCCCGCGGGGAAACACACCGTCGTTCTGTGGCTCCCGCGTCGCGGGGAGCGGACCGCCGCGGTCGACGTCTCGGCGGAGGGAACGACTCCGCTCGTCCTCGGCGGCGAGTGACGGGGAGGCCCGTGACCCGGCGCCCGCGCATCTCCCTCCTTCTCAAGATCACGGCGCTCACCTCGCTGCCGATCCTGGGCGTGATGGTGGCGGCGCTCTTCGTGGTGAACCGGCGCCTCGCCGACGAGGTGAACCACACCGTCACGGCCGACCTCTCCCGCGCCGCCCTCGCGTTCGAGAACCAGATGGCCCGCGAGGGAGAGAACCTCGAGCGGATCGGCGTGGTCGTGGCGCGAGATCCGAAATTCTTCGCCCTCCTGATCCTGCCACGGGCCGATCGCAAGGACGCCGATTTCTACCAGACCCTCCTCGGAGTGGCGCGCGACTTCCAGCACGACGCCGAGGCGCCTCTCTTCGACGTGACCGACGAGCACGGAGTCGTGCTCGCCCGGGCCGGGCAAGCCGACCCTCCCGGCGCGGACCGGTCGCGCTGGACGCTCGTCAAGAACGCGATCGCGGGGCGCGCGGGGCGCGGATACCTGGTCGAAGGAGACCGTGCCTACCGCGTCGCGACCGTCCCGATCCTGGTTCAGGGGGAGCTGGCCGGGACCCTGACCCTGGGGCGCACCATCGACCAGCCTCTCGCCGAGCGTTTGAGGGCCACGACGCGCAGCGACGTCATCTTCGTGGTGGACGGGAAGACCCTGATCCGGACGACCCTTCGGAGCGGGCTGGCGGAACGGCTCGCCTCGGAGCCGGCCCGGGCGGGCGTGGCCCGCGTGGATGACGGGGACAGCCGGTTCCTCACGCTGTCGGGGCGGCTCGACGGCCCCAGTTCGGGCGGGAGCGTCGGGTTCGTTCTCCTTCGGGTGCTCGACGAGGAAACCGCGGTCCTCGGGCGCATCAGCCGCGACCTCACCTTCGCGGCCGCGGCGCTGATCGTGATGGCGCTCCTCATCGGCTTCCTGGTCTCCAGCGGCATCACGCGTCCCGTGCGGCGGATCGTGGAAGCGGCGACCGCGATGCGCGAGGGAGACTACGACTACCCGCTCGCGGTCACCTCCCAGGACGAAATGGGCCTACTGGCCTCGCACTTCGAGGCGATGCGCGAGTCGCAGCGGCACGAGATCGAGCGCCTGGAGGAGGTGGACCGCATGAAGTCCGACTTCATCGCCATCGCCTCGCACGAGATCCTCACGCCCGTCACCACCATCCGCGCCTACGCCGATCTGATGAGCGACGGAACGGCGGGCGCGGTCTCGGACATGCAGCGGGAGGGATTTCGGGCGATCAAGAACGCGGCGGACGTGCTGACGCGGCTCGCGCGGGACCTCACCCACATGTCGCTGATCGACCGGAGCCGGCTGCCGGTCCAGCTCGCCGCGGTCGACGTGGGCGCGCTGGTCGAGGAAGTCGCCGTGCAAACCGTCTCGCTCGCCGCCGACCGGAGCCAGATCGTCTCCATCGCCATCGAGCCCGACCTGAAGCACCCGCGGATCGATGCCGGTTACCTGAAGCAGGCCGTGACCAACCTGGCCATGAACGCCGTGCGCTTCACCAAGGATGGCGGATCGATCGAGATCGGGGCGCGGCGCGGAGCGGGGGGCGAGTCCGGAGCAGGGGCCGGCGGCGTCGAGATCTACGTCACCGACACCGGGATCGGAATCTCGAAGGAGGACTTCGAGAAGATCTTCGCCAAGATCGTCGAGCTGAAGGACGTGAACCTGCATTCCTCCGGCACGACGCAGTTCAACTCGTCCGGCCTGGGCCTGGGCCTGTCCATCGCGCGCGGCATCGTGGAGGCCCACGGCGGCGAGATCCGCGTGGAGAGCGAAGTCGGACGGGGAAGCACGTTCACCATCGTGCTCCCACTCCCTCCCGCCGAATCGGAAGAGTCGCCAGGGGGCGACGTGCCCCTCTCGCTCGCTAGCTGATCCTCCGCCAGAGCCACCCCCGGGGAGACAAGCGGCGCGGACAGGTGCCGTCAAGATTCAACGACATCCATAACGTTCGTTAACCAAGCCACTTACGGCGCCAATTCGAAATAGTAACCTGATTCAGACACTTTCGCCCCCCGCCCTCTTCGATCACCTCGCAAAACGCGATGCCCGTAACACTCGTAATGATAAGTGGTTATGGCTTCAGAATTCCCGTGATTTGCAAATGGCACGGCGACTGCTTTGTAACCCTCGCGTCGAAGCCCTCGCAGCCGCGAGGCAAGGCGACAAACCCAAACCAGATGAGGTGGCAAATGGAAGCTCTGATCCTGATCGCGATCTTCTTGTCCTTCGGAAACCCGGACGGTGGCAAGGCCGGTTGGTAAGCAGCAAGCAAGTCGAAACGCAGTGCCCGTAGCTAACGCAGCGAACCCGAAACA
This sequence comes from Candidatus Eiseniibacteriota bacterium, assembly GCA_046716305.1. GTDB lineage: Bacteria > Eisenbacteria > RBG-16-71-46 > SZUA-252 > SZUA-252 > DASQJL01. The sequence continues at coordinate 6,846 of JBKJXM010000380.1, read as the reverse complement.
GAAGAGAGGGGGTGACAGCGTGGAAGCCCTGATCCTGATCGCGATCTTCCTGTCCTTCGGAAATCCAGACGGCGGCAAGGCCGGCTGGTAAGCCGGTAAGCAGCAACGCCGCGCTCACTACGCGGCGCCGTCTGCAGGGAGGGCGAACCCCTGGAGGCGGGAGAGGCGGACCGATGGGCCATCGGAAGAAGCCCCCCTGGTGGCCCGTCGTTTTGTCGGTGGCGGCGGAACGGATTCCAGGGGGGCGGCTGGCCTAGCGGCGGGGGTGTGTGGTACCGTGGCCGGTCGTCTCCCAAGCCGCTGCCCTAGCATCAAAGCCGCCGCCTCAGATTCGTAGGGAAAGGGACCGCATGAGCAAGCGAACACCAGCCGAAATCGGGCTGATGCTGCAATGCGATGTCCCGCCTGAAATTCCGGTGCTCCCCCTGATGAGTACCGTCGTTTTCCCCCTCGGCGTCACCACCATCCAGGTCCGCATCGAGCAATCCAAGGCCCTCCTCCGCGAGCATTCCGACCCCGACACGCTCCTGGCGCTGGTCTACAGCCCGGCGAAGCGGGAGGAGGAGATTCGGTCCGAGGAGATGAGCCGCATCGGGCTCACCGCCCGAGTCATCCGGATCCTGAACATGCCGGGCGGAAACGTGCAGGTCACGCTCGAAGGACTGCGCCGCATTCGCATCGAGGAGGTCCTCCGCACCGAGCCCTACCTCGTCGCGCGCGTGACCTGCCCCGAGGAAACCGTCCGCGATGCCGAGAAGGTTCACACGCTGATCAGCCGGATTCTCAAGTCGCTCCGTACCCTCACCTCGCTCGACAAAGCCTACCCGCCCGAGCTGGACAACATCTTCGGCATGAACCTGGGCGACCCCGGGTTGTTCGCCGACACGGTCGCCTCCATCGTCCGCCTTCCGGTCGAGACGAAGAAGCGCGTGATCGAGGCGCTCGACGTGGAAGAGCGGCTGGGCATCGTCGCGGAGGGGATCGATTCGGAGATCGCGCGGCTGAGCGTGGCCGAGGACGTGGTCCGGCGCACCAGCGCCCAGCTCGAGAAGAACCAGCGGGAGTTCTTCCTGCGGCAGCAGCTCATGGAGATCCGCCGTCTTCTGGGGGAGGACGACCCGCAGGAGATGCTCGTGCGCCAGATGCTCGAGCGCGCGGACAGCCTCGCTCTCCCGTCGCACGTCCGGTCGGTGGTGCAGGAAGAGGCGAACCGGCTCCGCTTCCTCCCCCCGGCGTCGCAGGAGTCGGGGGTCATCCGGAACTACGTCGAGTGGCTCCTCTCGCTCCCCTGGGCGCGGGAGAAGCCGCGCGACATCCGGCTGGAAGAGGTGCAGCGCCGGCTGAACGAGGAGCACTTCGGACTGGAGAAGGTGAAGGAGCGGATCCTCGAATACCTCTCGGTGCTGAAGCTGAAGAACGACATGCACGGCCCCATCCTCTGTTTCGCCGGACCTCCCGGGACCGGAAAGACCTCCCTGGGTGCGTCCATCGCGCGCGCGATGGGCCGCGCCTTCGTCCGGATGAGCGTCGGGGGCGTACGCGACGAAGCGGAGATCCGCGGCCACCGCCGCACCTACGTCGGCTCGAGGCCGGGAAAAATATTGAGGTCGCTGCGGGACGCGCACTCCTCCAGCCCAGTCTTCATGATCGACGAGATCGACAAGCTGGGGCACGACGCCGAGGGAGATCCCGCCTCCGCGCTCCTCGAGGTGCTGGACCCCGAGCAGAACCAGCACTTCGTCGACCACTACATCGAGATTCCGTTCGACCTCTCCGACGTCCTCTTCATCACGACCGCGAACGTGCTCGACTTCATCCCCTCCGCGCTCCTCGACCGGCTGGAAGTGATCCAGATCCCGGGGTACATGGAGGAGGAGAAGCTGGAGATCGCGCGCCGGCACCTGGTCCCGCGCGAGGCCAAGGAGCACGGCCTCGCGGCCACCGACATCGCGTTCGACGACGCGGCGCTCATCAAGATCATCCGCGAGTACACGCGCGAAGCGGGCGTGCGGCAGCTGGAGCGCGCCATCGACACCTTCTGCCGGAAGGCCGCGCGCCAGCGCACCACCGGTTACACCGGCGACTGGCGCTTCTCGGTGGCCGACGTGGAGCCGATCCTGGGCCCGCCCTACATCGTGCCCGACGTGGCCGAAGGGCACGCCGAGGTGGGCGTGGCCACCGGCCTCGCCTGGACGGCGACCGGCGGCGACTTGCTCCTCATCGAGGCGCTCAAGATGCGCGGCGCCGGACGCGTGATCGTGACCGGCCAGCTCGGCGACGTGATGAAGGAGTCGGTGCAGGCGGCGCACTCCTACGTGCGCGCGCGGGCCGAGCTCCTCGGCATCAATCCGCAGCTCTTCGACGACTACGACCTGCACATCCACTTCCCCGAAGGGGCGGTGCCCAAGGACGGCCCTTCCGCGGGGATCACGATCGTGATGGCCATCGCCTCGGCGCTGGCCGAGGCGCCCATCCGGAACGACGTGGCCATGACGGGCGAGGTGACTCTGCGCGGCAAGGTGCTCGCCGTGGGCGGGCTCAAGGAGAAGGTCATGGCCGCCTACCGCGCCGGGATCAAGACCGTGGTCTTTCCGGCGGATAACCAGAAGGACCTGGTGGAGATTCCGGAGACCATTCGCTCCAAGATCACTTTCATCGCGGTGAGCGCCGTGGACGAGGTCTTCCAGCACGCCTTTGCCGGTGTTGCCGAGCGGATTGCCCAGCTCGAGGCGAAGCGCAAGGCCCGCGAAGAGAAGAAGAAGTCGAAGAGCCGGAAGCTACGCGTCGCGGCGGCGGCGCGCCGGGGACGGCCCAGACCGCCCAAGCGCGCTCGCCTACCCAAGGCCGCGGGCGCCACGCAAGCCGCGAAGCGGACGCGCGGGAAATCCGGCCGAAGCGGACGTTCGGCAACGCGTCGCGCCCAGCGTTCTCAGTAGCTGCCCGCGGCGCTCATCCTCTCCCGCCCGCCGGCGCCGTCCGCGCTCTCCCCACCGACTCGAGCACGATCCACGTCGACAGGATGACGAAGGTCGCCCGCACGTCCGCCCCCGGAGTCGTCTCGAAGAGGACGTAGGCTTGCGTGACGGCGAGCGCGAGGAACACGCCCGCCCGCCACAGCTCGCCGCCAGGACGCCTGAGCGCGCAAATGTAGAACGCTGACCCGAAGAGCACTCCGTGGAACGGGGCCACGTTCCAGGACGGGGGAGCGGCGAGCGAGAGTGCCACGCCGGCGCCGACGGACAGGAAGAGGAGCCAAAGTCTGGTCCGTGGCATGGTCATTTCGATCCCATGAATTCGAGGGCGCAGGAGAGCCCGCCGGCTGCCGCGCCGATCGCGCAGCCGACCGCGGCCGCCCTCGGATTTCCGGGCGCGAAGTCATCGGCGATGTCGGCTCCGGCCGCGCAGCCCACCGGCATGCGCTCGGCCAGGCAGGTGAAGAGCTTGGCCCAACTCCGCTTCATGGGCGCGGGGTGGGCCATGCCGGGCGCGAGCTCGTAGGCGTCCCCCGTGCGCACCCATACGAGCCGGTTCCCCCAGGTCATCTGCGTAAACCCAATCTCGTCCGGGCGCGGCTCCCGCCCCACGATCATTTCCGCGAACTCCGCGGCCTGCCGTCCGGAGCCTTCCGCCACCGAGATGAAGGCGGCGTGCGAGGAGTCGTGTCCGACCGAGAAGGGGAGAATGGTGAGCCCCACCGGGAGGCCCCGGCTGTCCACGCCGACTGCACGGACCGCGAGGTCGTTGCGCGGCGTGAGCCCGGTCACCGTCGCCGTCGCCAGGGCGCGCTGCACGAGCGGGTTCGACCTCGCTTCGCGCACGGCTCCGGCCAGTCCGTCGGGCTCCCAGATCCACCGCCCCGTCGCGACGTGAGGCGGATCGAGCGGCGGTTCGGGCGCGACCACCCGTTTCTCGCTGTCGCGCGAGCACGAGGTCGCGAGCAGGAGAAGCGGGAGGACGGCGGCGAGCCCCCGATGAAACCCCGGACGAGTCCTTTTCATGAAGCACCCCCTTCGATGATGCGCGGCTGGCCGCGCACGTGGGCGCCGAGGGGTGGGGACGAACACGTGGGATGCACGAAGCGTTCCAGCGGCGCCCGGGCGCCGACGTGGGGAACGGGGGCCGCGGCCGCGTTGTTGCCGCGTCGGAGGCCCGTCAGCGGCGGAGAGCGATCTCTACGGAACTGCGGCTGGGGTCCGTGCGGCGGGAATGTCTACGGCAGGAGGGAGACGCGCTTCCCCAGCGAGAGCTCGACCGCTCCCTCGGTGTCGCGGGTCCCTTGCGGGATGCGATGCCAGATCCGCTCGAGGCGTCCCTGGATGGAGAGCGCCGCGTCGCCCAACCCTGGAACTTTAAGAAGAGAGATTTGGAGCCGCCCGCCCAGACGGTCCTCGCGCGTGCCGTGAAGCTCGTAGTCGCGGCTGATGTACGAGACAAAGGGCGAGACGAGAAGCGTCCGGGCCCACGCCTCCCATCGCGCCTCCAGTGCGCCCTGGATCGTCATGTTGCGCGCGCGCAGGTCGCGGTTCTCGTCGCGCTCGACGCCTCCCGAGATGGTGCTGGTCACGCGCCCCGGATGGCGGCGGACCGTCACCACCGAGCCCGCGTACACCCGCCGCCTCGAGTTCACGCCCAGCTCGTCCTCGAACGTTCCCGCGTCAAAGTGGGCGGTCGTCCGGCCCCCCATTTTTTCGGAGGTCGTGAACTCGGTCGCGATTCGCGTCTGTGTGAAGTCGGTCTGCGGGCCCCTGTTTCGGATCCGGATGAGCGACGGCGTGACCCAGCTATCCTGGTTCAGCGAGAACGAGGCGCCGGCCGTGAGTCGCTCGGCGGTGACCGACGGAGCGCCCGACGAGGCGTCCTCCGGGCGCTCCCGCCGATAGCCGCCGAACGCCTGCCACCGGAGCACCGGCCGCGCCAGGTCCACCGAGAAGCCCCGCCGGTCGGAGATCGCGTAGGGATTGAGCGCGGTGGCGAGCGCGGGCTGGTAACGGAAGGCCTCCGCGCGCGCGCGGAACCGGGCCGCGGTGCCGGAAAGCTCTCCGCGCACGCCGGTCCGCGTGCGGCCCGTCTCGACTCCGGGGATCGCGCGGTGGCGCACGCTCGCCGCGTCGCCCACCAAGGTCCAGCTCTTCGCGAAAAGGAGCGTGGCCGCGCCACCGTAGATGACCCGTGCCCTCGTGGCTGTCTCGATACCGCCGGCGGTCGGGTCCTCGTGGGTGTAGCCGCCGTATAGGGACGCGCGGAGGCGGTCGCGCACGAACACGCGCGAAAGCCGCGCGGCGTAGAGATCGGAGCGGATCTCGCGGAGCGGCCCGCCCGCGGAGCGTGGGTGGGATTCGAGCGCGGCGTATCCCTCGAAGGTGCCCAGATGATCGTGGTGCAGCACCGCCTGGGCGCCGCGACGCGGCACCGGGCTCGCGAAAAGCGGCGCGCCCGCGGCGAGGGCGGGGGCCACGTCCCCCCATTCGACGGTCGCGCGCGGGGCGTGATAGCGGAGCAGAAGCTGTTCGGGCGAGGCAGACCCGTTCTTCGTGTCGTCGAAGCGCACGCGGCTGGTGACACGGGCTTCGATCGCCCGCGTGGACGAGAGCGCATAGCTCGCGCGCCAGGCGGCCCATCCGGTCGCGGAGGCTTCCTCCGAACGGAAGCGCGATCGCGCATCCGCAAGCCAGGTGCTCTCGACGTGGAGGCGGGACGCCACGCTGTCCGCCGCGGTCGGAAGCGGTCCCGTCTCGGGCGGGCTCAAACCGCTGGCCGGCGGAGTCGAAAGAAACGTGATCGGCTGGGAGGCCACGTTCTGCGGCGCTTCGACGACGAACTGGAGCCGGTGCTCGCCGAAGCGTCGCGTGGGAATGGGGCCGCGCGTCTCGACCACGACCGGACGCCCCGACTCCAAGAATCCCTCCTCGAACGCCACGGCCTCTCCGTCCAGATAGAAGACGGCGCGGAAGGGGCCGGTTCCGTCGCCCATGACCGTCGCGCGCGGCCGGAGCGTGTCGCCCGCCGCGAAGACGGCGCCGGGAAGCGGCCACTCGAGCACGGCGGAGCGGACGGTGGCGTTACCCGCGATCGCGGGGGTGAGCGCGGCCACCGCGACGGAGCCCGAGAAGGCGTCGAAGGACACCGTCAATCCAGTCTCGTCGGTTCCGGTGTAGGTGATCTGGAGCGCCAGCCTCCCTTGCGGCGCCTGGCGCGCCATATCGCGGGGCACCGTGACCGTCGCGGACAGGAGTGCCGCGCCCCGCCGGGGCACGACCGCGTAGTAGGGGAACGTGGCGTCGTAGGCGGGCGGGCCGAGCGCCGCCGGATTGGTCCACATCTGAACCCGCACCGAGGTGAGCGTCGCGGCATTCCCCTCCAGCTCGCGCACCGCGGTCTCCACGGGCGTGGGGGACTCGGGCACGAGCGTCAGCCAGGTCGAGGCGGAGGTGCGCTCCAGCCGTGACGGCGGGAAAGTCTTGAAGTAGATGAGTCCCTGGTCACCCGCGATCGTGTCCGGATCTCCCGGAAATGACGGAAAGCCCACGATCGCGTTGACCTTCATTCCGTGCTGATGACCCATGGCCATACGAACCGACGGCTTCAGGTAGACGGTGTCGCCCGCCGAAGACCATCGGGGAGGGTCCAGGTTCAAGAGGACGCCGATCCCCGAATCGATGTCGGCCACGGAAAAGATCCCAGACTTCTGCGTCGGCTGGTCAAAGACGAAGCGCAGCTCCGCGGTGACCGGCACGCGGGTGTCCCCTTCGCGCGGGTAACTGTCGATCATCCGCGGCCGCACCTTCGCGCTACCGCGGATGTCCGGCGCCCGGGACGCAGCGGCGGCCGGCACGGAGCGAGCGGCGA
>JBKJXM010000379.1:0-2793 GCA_046716305.1 Candidatus Eiseniibacteriota bacterium | reverse complement strand
CTTGTAAAATCTACTTTCAAACGACCAGGAAATTTTCAAAAAGAGGATCCTACGGGCGCGCGCCCGGCCCATGCGGCGGGGCTCGTCCGCGAAATGTTAGAGGCGGGCTCTCGCGACTCAGCGTCGCGGCGGAGGAAGCATGGCAAAGATCATTGGAATCGACCTCGGCACGACGAACTCGTGTGTGGCCGTCATGGAGGGCGGTGAGCCCGTCGTGATTCCGAACTCCGAGGGAGCCCGGACAACTCCTTCCGTCGTCGCGATCACGAAGACGGGCGAGCGGCTGGTGGGCCAGGTCGCGAAACGCCAGGCGGTCACGAATCCCAAGAACACTGTCTATTCGATCAAGCGCTTCATGGGCCGGAAGTACTCCGAGGTCGTGGAGGAGATCAAGAACGTCCCCTACGACGTCACGAAGGGCCCCAACGACGAGGTGCTGATCGTCCTGGGGGGCAAGGAGTACACGCCGCCCGAGATCTCCGCGATGATATTGCAGAAGATGAAGCAGACCGCAGAGGACTACCTGGGCGTGAAGGTGAACGAGGCCGTCATCACCGTGCCGGCCTACTTCAACGACTCGCAGCGCCAGGCCACCAAGGACGCTGGCCGCATCGCGGGCCTGGACGTCAAGCGCATCATCAACGAGCCCACCGCGGCCGCGCTGGCCTACGGCCTCGACAAGAAGAAGGACGAGGAGATCTCCGTCTACGACCTGGGCGGCGGCACGTTCGACATCTCGATCCTCGACCTGGGCGACGGCGTCGTCGAGGTCAAGTCGACCAACGGCGACACGCACCTGGGCGGCGACGACTTCGACAAACGCATCATCGATTGGCTGGCCGACGAGTTCAAAAAGCAGGAAGGGATCGACCTTCGCAAGGATCCGATGGCGCTCCAGCGGCTCAAGGAGGGCGCGGAGAAGGCGAAGATCGAGCTCTCCACCGTCATGCAGACCGACGTGAACCTGCCGTTCATCACGGCGGACGCGAGCGGGCCGAAGCATCTGAACGTCACGCTGACGCGCGCCAAGTTCGAGCAGCTCGTGGACGACCTGATCCAGCGCACCATCCCGCCGTGCAAGCAGGCGCTCGACGACGCGGGGTTCAAGGTGTCCGACATCGACGAGGTGGTCCTGGTGGGCGGCGCGACGCGGACGCCCAAGGTGCAGGAGACGGTGCAGAAGCTCTTCGGGAAAGAGCCCCACAAGGGCGTGAACCCGGACGAGGTCGTCGCCATCGGCGCCGCGATCCAGGGCGGCGTGCTGGCGGGCGACGTGAAGGACGTGCTCCTGCTCGACGTGACGCCGCTCTCCCTGGGCATCGAGACCCTGGGCGGCGTGACCACGAAGCTGATCGAGCGCAACACGACCATCCCCACGAAGAAGGCCGAAGTCTTCTCGACCGCGGCCGACAGCCAGCCGGCGGTGGAGATCCACGTGCTCCAGGGCGAGCGGGAGATGGCCCAGGACAACAAGACGATCGGCCGCTTCCAGCTCACCGGAATTCCGCCGGCTCCGCGCGGCATCCCGCAGATCGAGGTGACGTTCGACATCGACGCGAACGGCATCCTGCACGTTACGGCGCGCGACAAGGCGACCGGGAAGGAGCAGAAGATCCGCATCGAGGCGGGCGGCGGTCTGACCGAGCAGGAGATCAAGAAGATGGTCACGGACGCCGAGGCCCACGCGGCCGAGGACAAGCAGAAGCGCGAGGAGATCGAGGTCAAGAACCGCGGCGACATGCTGGCGTACGAGACCGAGAAGAACTTGAAGGAGCTTTCGGAGAAGATGGACGGCGCCGATCGCGCCCAGGTCGAGAACGCGCTGGCGGAGCTGAAGCGCGCGATCGAGGCGGGCCGCTCCGAGGAGATCAAGACGGCCACCGAAAGTTTGAACCGCATCTGGGGCGAGGTCTCGGGGCGTCTCTACGCGGGGGCTTCCCAGGGTCCGGGAGGACCGGGCGGTCCGGGCGGCGCTCCGGGTCAGGGACCGGTCGGAGGCGCGCCGGAAGAGCAGCCGTCGGGCAAGAAGGAAGGTGACGACGGCGCGGTGGACGCGGACTTCGAGGTGGTGAAGTAAATGTCCAGCTCGTCCGCTGGAAAGGCCACGTTCGCGGCCGGCTGCTTCTGGGGCGTGGAGTCGTTCTTCCGCGCCGTGCCGGGCGTGACGGACGCGGTCGTCGGATACACCGGCGGGCATACCGCGGACCCGGACTACAAGGCGGTCTGCACGGGCCGCACCGGGCACGCCGAGGTGGTTGAGGTGACCTACGACCCGGCGCGGGTTTCGTACGACGACCTGCTCGGGGTCTTTTTCGAGAATCACGATCCGACCACGCCGAACCGGCAGGGCCCCGACGTGGGGGAGCAGTACCGCTCCGCGATCTTCGTCCACTCTCCGGAGCAGGAAGCGGCCGCCCGCGCGAAAGTCGCGGCGCTCACGCACGAAAAGCGCTTCCGCCGTCCGATCGTGACCCAGATCTCCGGCGCGGCGACGTTTTACCGCGCCGAGGAATATCACCAGCGCTACTTCGAGAAGAAAGGGATCGCTCCGGCCTGCCACGTTCCAGGACAGGGCCGGTAGCCTCCCGGCCTCCAGATCCCGCTAAGCATCCGCTTCCCGCCGGCCGATAACTTTCCCGTCACGGGCGCACAGCTTCGTGCCCCGAGGGGGGAACCGCAACTCCTTGAATCTCAACGTCGCCGTCATCATGCCGCCGGGTCCGGAGCGCGAGTCGCTCGAGGCCCACCTGGAACAGCAGAAGGTCTCCGTCGTCGTCGCGGGAACCGTGGACG
>JBKJXM010000378.1:0-10109 GCA_046716305.1 Candidatus Eiseniibacteriota bacterium | reverse complement strand
ATGGTGGGTGTAGCTCAATGGTAGAGCACTGGACTGTGGCTCCAGTGGTTGCGGGTTCGAGCCCCGTCATCCACCCCATTTCGGCATGACGCCCGACCCGCAGATCGTGCCCGGGACGGCGCCGCTGCACGCCGCCCCATCGCCGCCGTCCGATCCGCGCCGCGACCTCTACGCCATCGTTCGTGGAGTCGCCTTCCTTGGCCTCATCGCCTTCCTCTTCTGGCTGGCGGGTGACGTGCTGCTTCTCTTCTTCGCGGGCATCCTCGTCGCGATCTTCATCGACGGCATCGCGAGCTGGCTGCGCCAGCGCATCCGGATGTCGCATGGTCTGTCGATCGCCGTCGTCCTGGTCGTGCTGACGCTTCTCTTCGTCGTCATCGGAATCACATCCGCCCCGGACATCGCGGATCAGGGGGCTCAGCTCGGCCAGGAGCTGCCGCGAGCCATCGACAATCTCCGCCACCAGCTAGGGAAGTCGCGGTGGGCCAAGAGCCTGCTGGACCAGTTGCCGACCGCCTACGAGCTTCAGTCGCCTGGAGTCGGGCTGGTGCAGAAGGCCACGGGCGCGCTCAACACGACGGTGGCGGTTCTGGCCCGGATGACCGTGGTCGGCTTCATCGGGCTTTTCCTCGCGCTCCATCCCGACATGTACCGACGCGGGTTTCTCCAGCTCATCCCCATCTCCCGCCGGAAGCGCGCGGCCGAGGTCATGGACGCGACCGGCGCGACATTGCGCGGCTGGCTCCTGGGCAAGGTGCTCTCGGCTGTCGCGATCGGCGCGGCGACCTGGACCGGCCTCGAGCTCATGGGGATTCCGCTCGCGCTGATTCTCTCGGTGCTCGCCGCGCTCCTGAGCTTCATCCCGAATTTCGGCCCCATCCTCGCCATGATTCCGGCGATGCTGCTGGGCTTGATGCAGGGAACCTCCGTGATGCTCTACGTGGGGCTCCTCTACTCCGTGATCCAGATCGTCGAGACCTATCTCCTCACGCCGTGGCTCGCTCACCGGACCGCCAACCTTCCGCCGGCCCTGACGATCGTGACGCAGATCCTGCTCGGCGTGCTGTTCGGGGGGATGGGAGTCATCATGGCGGCGCCGGTGACCGCGGCGGCCATGGTGCTCGTGCAGAAGCTCTACGTCGAAGACGTGCTGGGAGACCGCGGGGGCGAGCCGGTTTTACCGTAGCGCCGGCCGGTTTCCACGAAGACGCGGGCGCACGCGACCACCGAATCGGCGTCCACCCATTCCACCGCCTCGTGGGCGCCTTCGCCGACGGGCCCGTAGTTCACTGCGGGTATCCCCGCGTCCGCGAAGATCGCCGAATCCATCCAGTGCGCCACGCCGGCGTCGGGAGGCACCGCACCGGTCACTGCCTCGACCGAATCGCGCACCGCGCGCGCCAGGTCGCCGTCGCGCGGCGTGTCGAGCGGCCCGCGCGACGTGCGGATCCGGACTTCGGCCTCCTCGCCCGCTTCGCGGATCACCTGCCGTAGCTCGTCCGCCACCAGATCCGCGCTCTCGCCGGGGAGCGTGCGGCGCTCGATGGAGAGCGTGCACTCGGGCGCATAGGTGGACAATCCAACGCCGCCGCGTATGAGGGATCCGTGAAGCGATGCGGGGCCGACCAGAGGCGACGTCCTCGCGCGGAGCGTCTCCGAGTCGAAGCGGTCGAGGGCCGCGATGATGCGCCCCATGCGCGCGATGGCGCTCACGCCCAGGTCGAAGCGGCTTCCGTGGGCCGCGCGCCCGCGCGTGACGATGTCGGCCCAGACGAATCCCTTGTGGGCGAGGACCAGCTGGCCGGCGCTCGCTTCGGCCAGGATGCAGCCGTCCGCGCGATGCCGCCGCACGAAGTCCGCCGCACCGATGCTCTCGTACTCCTCGTCGGCCACGAGCGCGATGAGGACCCGCCCCTGGAATGACTCGCCGGCCAGCGCCGCCGCGGCAGCCATGCACGCGGCCACGCCCCCCTTCATGTCGAACGACCCCCGGCCGTGGACGCGGCCACCTTCGCGACGCGGCTCGAAGGGAGGGATCGTCATGCCGGCCGTGCCGACGGTATCCAGGTGCCCGCAGAGGACGAGCGCCGGCGAGCCGCTGCCCACTTCGCCCACGACGTTCGGTCGTCCGGGCGCGGCTTCTTCCTGACGTGCGGGGACGCCGTGCCGGGCGAGCCAGGCGCAGGCAAAATCCGCGATGGCCGTTTCGCCGTGGGCTTCGTCGGGAGCAATGGCCGGATTTACCGAGGGAATCCGGATCAGATCAGAGAGGAGATCGAGGACGGTCTGTGGAGCGAGCGGATCGACGCCGGCGGCCATAGGACTCAGCCGATCGCGGGCTCCCCGCGGCGGGACAGCTCGCGCGAGGCCGCTTCGACCAGGGCGACCGCGAACGGATGCGGTTTTCCGGGGCGCGACTTCCGCTGGGGCTGGAACAGCGTGGCGACATAGAACGGGTGGTCGGGGATCTCGAAGATCCGCGAATCGCCGCGGTCGCCGAAGCCCGTGAACTCGAGTCCGTTCTCTTCGAACAGCTCGTCATAGTCGGGGTTCAGCTCGAAATTGCAGAAGTACTCTTCGTCGATGCGATCGGTTCCCAGGATCTCCCGGGCGCGGGACTCCTCGCGAATGTGGACGTGCTGCGGGATGCCCGAGAGCTTGGGCGCGTCTTCGGCTTGGCCCGGCACCGGGCATGCGACCGCGCTGATGAGGAGCTTTGCGGCATTGGGAGCGTCCTCGCCATGCTCCAGATCGGTCCTGCCGAGCACGTTGTGCGCGAACTCGAGCAGCCCGTACTGGAATCCGGCGCACGTGCCGAGCACGGGCCGCTTCCCCTCGCGCGCAAACCGGATGGCCGCGAGCGCGCCCGGGCGACTCTTGTACGGACTCCCGGCCGCGATCCAGAAGCCGGCGAACCCCGAAAGAGCCGCGCCCGGATTGTCGGCGGAGATCGTTTCCGTCCCGACCCACGCGACCTCGACGCGGATGTCCAGCGACGCCGCCGCGTGCTCCAGCGCTGGAGCGTTCATCGCGTGCGACACGTATTCGGGATTGAAGTCGCCGATGATGGCGATGCGAACGGGTGCGGGCAAGGTACCCTCCTCTAGCAGCCGATCCTCGGCATGGGATTCCGTTGAATGTCGAGGGCAGGCAGGTTGCAAGCCCCGGTCCGGTTCGGGCGAAGTGTACGACGCGCAGCGCGAAAACTCACGTTCTGGTCCGGGCAATGGCCTCGCGGAGCGCTGCCGCGGCGCGGCCGCGGTGGCTGACCCGGTCCTTTTCCGCTTCCGGCAGCTCCGCGAAGGTGCGGGACTCTCCGGCCGGCAGAAAGAGCGGGTCATACCCGAATCCGGCGCGGCCGCGCGGGGCCTGGAGAATCACCCCCTCGCACGTGCCCTCGACCACCAGATCCCCGTTCGCACTGACCATTGCGAGAACGCAGCGGAAGCGCGCCGTCCGCCGCTCGGGATCCACCCCGCGTAGCCGACTGAGGAGAAGCGCATTGTTCTCGGCGTCGCCGGCCTCCTCCCCCGCAAAGCGGGCGGAGCGAATTCCCGGCGCTCCATCGAGAGCGTCCACCTCCAGCCCCGAGTCGTCCCCGATCGCGGGAATACCGACGACCGCGTACAAGGCGCGCGCCTTCACCAAGGCGTTTTCGGCGTAGGAGCGGTCTCCTTCGGGCGGAAGGAAAACGCCGCTCAGCCCAGCCAACGATTGGACCCCTCCCGCGATTCCTCGGAGAAGGCGCTCCAGCTCGGCGGCCTTGCCGGCGTTTTGAGTGGCCAGGACAACCCGAGCAAGCGCGGGAGGACGGGCCCGCGCGGCCCCACCACCGGCCGCCTTATCCCCAGCTCTTCGGGAGGGCACGGAGCCCCAGGGTTTTCTTCTGCTGGGTGATGAGCCGTTTGATCCCCAACTTGCCCAGCGCCATGAGCTGCGCCAGCTCGCGCTCGCTGAACGGCTCCCCTTCCGCCGTCCCCTGGATCTCGACGAGGCGTCCGGAGCCCGTCAGCACTAGATTCATGTCCACCTGCGCCTTCGAGTCCTCGGCATAGCAGAGGTCCAGGCAGGGCACGCCGCCCACGAGTCCCACGGAGACCGCGGCGATGAAATCGCGGAGCGGCGGCGCGGTCAGCTTGACGCGCTTCGAGAGCCACCGCACGGCGTCGGCAAGCGCGATGAAGGATCCGGTGATCGCCGCGGTGCGCGTGCCGCCGTCCGCTTCGATCACGTCGCAATCGATCAGGATCTGCCGCTCTCCCAGCGCATCGAGGTTCGCGATGGAGCGGAGCGAGCGCCCGATGAGCCGCTGGATCTCGTGCGTGCGCCCGCCGACGTGCCCGCGGTTCACCTCGCGCTGGATGCGCTCGTGCGACGAGCGCGGCAGCATGCTGTACTCGGCCGTGATCCAGCCACGTCCCGTATTCCTCATCCACGGCGGCACGCGCTCCTCCACGGTCGCCGCGCAGAGGACGCGCGTCCCGCCCATCTCGATCAGGGCCGAGCCCTCGGCGTTCTTCAGGTAGCCGCGGCGGATCGTCACTTCACGCAAGTCTCCCGGCCGCCGCCCGTCGACCCGCGCCTGGCTCTTCGTCATCAGCGTCCCCCAGCCGCGGACTTGCCCCGGCGCCCCGCACCCGACCTGCGTCCGGCGGCCGACGGGCGCTCGAACCAGGGAAGATCGTCCTGCGGCACGAGCCGCACGCGCCCCATGGCTTTTCCGAGGAAGCGCCGACCCACCGCCTCGAATTGCTGCGGGATGTCGGACACGTAGCAGTCCAGCGAGCCGCGTCCCCGCGCGACGCGCCCGCCGCCCGCGCGCGCTCCCGCGCGAACCGAGCGCGCCAGACGCCGCGCGGTGGCCTCTCCCGAATCGATCAACTGGACGCGCGGGCCCAGCACCGAGCGGATCGCGCGCTTGAACGGCGGGTAGTGGGTGCAGCCCAGGATCAGCGTATCGATGCGGCGCCGCGCCAGAGGGGCCAGGTAGTCGCGCAGCACTTCGCGGGCCGCTTTCGAGTTCTGGAGCCCCTCCTCCGCGAGCGGCACGAGGAGCGGGCACGCTTCGGCCCAGACGCGCGTCCGCACGCCGGCGCTCTTGGCGGCCGCCTCGATCGCCCGCTGGTACGCGCCGCTTGCGACGGTGGCGCGCGTGCCGATCACGCCGATCCGGCCGCTCCGCGTGGCGCGGACGGCGGCATCGGCTCCCGGCTCGATCACGCCCATCACGGGGAGCCCCTGGAACTCGCGCTCGATGTGGCGGAGCGCGACGGCGGAGACCGTGTTGCACGCCACCACCACGCCCCCCACGCGGAACTGGGTGAGGAACCGCATCGCCTCCGACGCGAAGCGCCGCACGGTCGCGTCGGATTTGGCGCCGTACGGGACGCGAGCGGTGTCTCCGAAGTAAACGATCTGCCAGGAAGGAAGGAGCCGCCGCAGGTGGCGCACGACCGTGAGCCCACCGATGCCCGAGTCGAAGACGCCGAGCCGCATGGCTAGCTCATCCCTCGCCGCACGCTACCGCCACTCCGCGGCGACGAGCGGCAGGAGCGTGTCGAAGTGGCCGCCGATCGTCTCGATGGGGCTCCCTTCGACCAGAATCGCGACACGCTGCACCTGGGGCAGATTGTCGGCCGCGGTGCGCACGATGGAGCCGAGGAGCTGGCGCTCCTTGCCGGTTCCGCCGCGAAAACCCGCCGCGAAGGTCCGGTTCCAGTCGAGGATGAGCGTGCCGCGCGTGGTCCAGTAGGTGTTGAGCAGCTCCGTTCCGTCGGGGAACGGCGTGACGCGGTTCCCCGTGGGACCGGCGATCAGCTCCCGGAAGATCGCGCGCACCTGATCGACGGGACGGTCCTTCACGACGACGTCACGGTATTCCGCGACGAGGCTGTCGCTGCCCGGGAGCCCGTAGTAGAGGTAGACGCCGCGCACTCCTTCGAGCTCCGCGGCCAGGGGCGAGTAGCGGGACGGCGCGAGCGGGCTGCCCCGCCACGGTCCCTTCGCCAGCCACACGGCTCCGCCGATCACGACGACCGCGAACGCCGCGATCAGGATCCAGAGTCGGCGCCCGCGCCGCGGGCCCGTGCCCCAATTCCCGTGCGTCTCGCTCACGCTCTCGATTTTCGCACGAACTCTTCGATCGCGCGCGCCACGGTCTGGGTGTAGTCGTACGTCGTATAGGCGCGCGCGCTCATCGCGTCGGGGCCGGACCGAACGGCGGGAGCCGACTCGAGAATGATGGCCGGGCAGGTCACCGGCTCGAGCACGACCATCTCGCCCGTGCGCACCAATATTGGCGACTGCGGAAACGACGACGCCAGTCCGTCGGCGATCGCCTGGGCCAGCGCCATGCTGCTTCCGACGAACGCGGTCTGGGCAGTGCGCCAGGTGCGGAGCTCGATCCCGTCGCCGTCTCCGGGAAGGAGAATGGGCATGCCGCTCTCGTTGGTGGCGGCCGCGGGGGTCTGGGCGTAGAGGCGGAACCCGCCTCCCTTGATCGCTCCATCGCCTTCGAGATGAATGCTGATGAACAGGTCCGCGGCGGCCTCATTCGCGATTTCAGCGCGGCGCGCGGGCGGAAGAAGAAGGTCGCTCTCCCTCGTGAGGACGATCCTCGCGTTCAAACGGCCCTGGAGCGCGGCCCGGAGCGAGCGCGCGATCTCCAGCGCGACGTCCTTCTCGGCTTGGCCGCCCGGAAGCGTGGCCCCGAGATCGGACCCGCCGTGGCCCGGATCGATCACGATCGTGCGGAGCCCGCCCTTCTCCCGTCCCAGCCGGAGCGGCTCGAGCGGCGCGAAGAGACCCGCTTCCACCAATCCCTCGTCGTCGGTCACGGCCACTTTGAGGCGGTTCGCCCCCGAGGACACCTGGTAGCCGCGCGCCTCCTCGGGAAGCACCAAGCGCAGATCCACTCCGCCCGGGATCTCCTTGATCTCCCCGCGCATCACCAGGCCGCCCACGAATACCTGTGCCGTGTCGAGCGTCCCCCCCTCGAAGAGGACGCGCACCTCGCCCGGCATCGCGTAGAGAAGCCGCGCGGGAAGACTGCGGCCGAGGGTGGCGGACACTTCGGTGACGCGGCCGCGCGTCGTGAGCAGCGCCTGGCGCACCGAGTGCACCTGGCCGCGGAAGCGGATCGTGCGCGTGGTCTCGTCCCATGCGGCGTCGCTGGCCAGCCCCCAGTCGAAGATCCGCT
This sequence comes from Candidatus Eiseniibacteriota bacterium, assembly GCA_046716305.1. GTDB lineage: Bacteria > Eisenbacteria > RBG-16-71-46 > SZUA-252 > SZUA-252 > DASQJL01. The sequence continues at coordinate 2,911 of JBKJXM010000378.1, read as the reverse complement.
CCACGACGGTTTCGGGCACGTACACGATGCCGCGCACCAGGGTGGCCGGATGGATCAGGTTCTTCGCCTCTTCGTTCACGAGGACGACCGGCGCCCCCACCGAGAGCCGGAGGGTGTGCTCGCCGAACCGGAGCGACAGCTTCTGGAGCTCCGGCCGCCAGTACTTGGTTGCGCCGAAAACCCGCGCGAGGTCGCTGGTCGAGACGTAGCGCACGCCGTTGAGCACCAGCGGGAGGAAGCGCTCCGGGTTCCTGGGCTCGGGGTAAATCACCGTGATGGGGGCTGCCGAGCGCTGGGCGTTGGTGATCGCGGGGAGCGCCACGGCCAGCGCCAGCGCGAGGAGGAAGAGAACGATGCGTGACGGCGCCGGGGAGGCGCGGTCGCGAAGGTGGGTCACTCGGGGCGTTCTCCCCTCATGATGCCCCGGATCTCGCGACGCGAGCGACGCTCATCGATCTTCGCCCGCTTGTCGAAGACCTTCCGTCCGCGCACCAGCGCCAGCTCCACCTTGACCCTTCCGTTCTTGAAATAGAGTGAGAGCGGCACCAGCGTGAGGCCGGATTCCTCGAGCTTCCCCGCGATGCGGCGGATCTCGGCGCGGTGCATGAGGAGGCGCCGCGCACGCGTGGGATCGTGGTTCTCATAAGAGGCGGGATCGTACGGGTTGATGTGGGCTCCGCGCAGGAAAAGCTGTCCGGCGTCCACGGTGGCGTACGCGTCTTGGAGCTGCGCCTTGGCATCACGCAGCGACTTGACCTCGCTCCCCTTGAGCTCGATCCCGGTCTCATAGGTCTCGATGACGTCATAGTCGTGCCGCGCCTTGCGGTTGGTGGCGATGACACGACGTTCGGTTTTGTCCTGTTGGGGCTTGGAACCAGAGTCCCGCGCCATCCTCACTCTCCCCTCGTACCCTGCTTGTACCATGCAGGAGCCGGGGGCGCAATCAGCGCAGGGACGCGGGTTTTCGGCCCCAGGGCCTGATTGACGGCGGCGCGCGTAGCTCGTTATACTACCGCGCTCTACACGGCTTAGGAATTTTCCTGGGGTGCGGGAGTGGCGGAACTGGCAGACGCGCTGGGTTCAGGGCCCAGTGGGCGCAAGCTCGTGCAGGTTCAAGTCCTGTCTCCCGCACCAATTACTTTAGCCGGCGTCCGCAACTCAGAGAGTCCCCGGACGACCATCCAGGATCGGTGGGCTCCACCCCCAATTCATCCAGCGCACGCTTGTAGACCCGCGCGTCCAGCTTGCCGTATCCCAGCTCCCCCTCGAAGGATCGGCCCAGAACCAGCCGCGTGCGCGTTCGATCGCCTCGTACAGTGGTCTCATGACGCCACCGACCAGGCGCCGACCTCCGATCTCCCCACGAGAACGCTGCCTCCATCCGTCACTTCGCGAGTCATCCGCTTCTTCAACGACTCGAGCCTCGCCTCGGCGGCGGTCGCGACGCCGGCCTGTTCCATCGCGGGGAGCATGATCTCGACGATTTCGGCGATCAGAACGGCCGCGTCCACACCCTGCTTTCCTCCGCCGACCAGGGCGTCCAGTCCCATCGTGGGCGGCGGCAGTCCGGCGGCGATGAACGTGGGATGGAGCCGCATGCCCATGCGCGTGTCGTTTCCCAGCGCCACGAGCGTCTCGACGATCCAGCGGCAGCACTGCTCGTAGACCGGAGCGGTGGGGAGCGAGCGCACTCCTCCCCAGTCCGGCTCGTGGAACACGATCGGGCCGCCGCGCTTCACGTGGGCGGCAACGCCCCGCAGCATGGGGACCGGGTCGGGCTGGAACATCAGGACGTACCGGCCGACAGCGGCGTCGAACGGTCGGTCGAACGACATCGCCGCCGGATCGCCTTCGAGGAAGGAGACGTTTCGAACCGAGTGGGCCTCGGCTCGGCTCCGGGCCGTGGCCAGGGCGGCCGGCGCGCGATCCACCCCGACCACTTCCCCGGCGTCGCCGACCAGCTCCGCCGCCAGAAGCGCCGTGTGTCCGGCGCCGCTTCCCACGTCGAGCACGCGCAGCCCTGGGCGGATGCCCGCCTCGCGAAAGAAGCGGCGGGTCATGGGGTCGATCAGCCGCGCTTGCGTGCCAAGGCGCTCCAGCTCCCGGGCCGAGTGGCCGAGGACGTAGGCGGGGGTGCCGCCGGTCGGACTGCCGGGAGCGCTCATCGCCAGCGAACACTACGCCGCGGCCGCGGAGGGGTCAACGCGGCCACGTCGTCCCTGTTTCCGCCGGCGGGCCGCATGCACTAGACTCCTACGGGCTGAAATCGCGGTGGGGCATACGTCGGGGGGTTCATGACATACAAAGTGACAGGCACTCTGGTGGCGGTGATCGCCGCCTTTTCTTTGACCGGCTGCGCCCGCTACGAGATACAGAGCGACGGGCATGGCCGGATCGTCCGCCTGGACCGGCTGACCGGCCAGGTGGACTACCTCCAGGGCTCGCGGCTCGTGCGCATCGAGAATCCAGGCGCGCGGCGGCGCGATCTCCAGAAGCTGGGCGAGGTCCGCGACTGGGGGGCGCAGCAGTACGACGCGAAGTACTCGCTCAAGCTGAAGACGGCTTGGCGGAACGGCAGGATGTACTACCAGATCGCCATCAATCCCGCGCCCCCGGCGAACGTGTTCAACTTTCGCATTGGCCTGAACGACGCGGACGGCTTCCAGGTGGCGAGCGTGTCCTTGAACGTGCCCGACGGGACGCCGACCCCGGACGGCGGAATCGCCTACTCGGGCTTCGCCCTGGTGGACGAGGACGTCTACCGGTCCATCGTCTCGCGGAGCCCGCGCGTCGAGTTCTACACCGGCCGCGTCCCCCCGGAGGAGCTGCCCTAGCCCGCCGCGCTTCCGTGGGCGCTATCGATCCCCCAGGTACAGCTGCTTGATCTTCCCCCACGTCGTTTCGCTTGTCG
>JBKJXM010000377.1:0-4649 GCA_046716305.1 Candidatus Eiseniibacteriota bacterium | reverse complement strand
GGCGGCTGCGATCGCGGCGGCTTCCGCCGCCGGGGCGGACGTGTACCTCGCGCGGGGCACCTATTCCCAGTCCGAGTTCGCGCTCGCGTCGGGAGTGAGTCTCTACGGCGGCTACGACGATCAATTCGCGAACCGCAACCCGGTCGCGAATCCGACCATCCTGAGCGGCGGGCCCGCGGCCATGACCGGCTCAGGCGTGACCGACGTCCGCGTGGACGGACTCACCGTCCGGAGCGCAAGCGCCGCGACGCCCGGCGGAAGCTCCTATGCCGTCCTCCTGCGCGACTCCCGTGACGTCACCCTGCGCCAGTGCGTTCTGGAGGCTGGAGACGGGGCCCCGGGGACCAACGCCGCCAATGGCGCGACGGGCGCCCCGGGCGTGGCCGGCAGCGACGGCTCCCCCAGCACCTGCTCGGACTCGCTGGCCACCGGCGCCGGCGGCGCGGGGGGCGTCGGTCCGGGATTCGCGGGAGGCGCGGGGGGCGACGGCGGGACCGCCTTCACCGGGTACATCGGCATGCCCGGAGCGGACGGTTTGGGACCCGGAGGGGGCCAGGGCGGCGAGGGTGGTCTGATCACCTCGCGGAGCCATAACGGCGAGACCGGTGAGGCGGGAGCGAACGGGCAGCAGGGCGCGAACGGGTCCGGAGGGCCCGCATTCGGCTCTCTCGCAACCGCGGGCTATGCCCCCGCACCGGGGGCGGCGGGAGCCGGCGGAGTCGCGGGAAGCGGCGGAGGCGGGGGGGGAGGCTCGAGCGGCAACATCGGCGAGAACGGCGGGTCCGGAAACGGCGCCGGGGGCGGCGGGAGCGGAGGCGGCTCCGGGGGGAGCGGACCGGGCGGCGCCGGCGGTGGTGGGTCCTTCGCCATAGCGGTCATCGGCTCCACGAACATCGAGGTCCGCGACTGCACCCTGCGGACCGGCAGGGGCGGAGCGGGCGGAGCCGGCGGCAGCGGGGGCCAAGGGGGACCGGGCGGGCCCGGCGGCGTGGAGGCCCGCGAGTGCCGGACCAGTGTGGGCGCCGGCGGGACCGGCGGAGCCGGGGGCGTCGGCGGGCGAGGCGGCCACGGCGGCGGAGGCGGAGGCGGCCCCACGGTCGGGATCGCGTGGGACGAGACCTCCACCCTTGCCGAGAGCGGAAACAGCTACGTCCTGGGCACGCCTGGGGCAGGCGGCACGAGCTCCGCGCAGAGCGGCGCCGCGGGGGCGCGGCAGAATGTGCTGCAGATGCCTGCGTCCGTCAGCGCCACTCTTCCCGCTCGGCCAGCCGGGGCCCGTCAGGGCGTTGACGCGAAGCGCGCCCCCAGGGTGAGATCCGGAGGGACGCCCTTCGGGAAGTGACGCTGGATCGCGCTGACGATCACCTCGCGCCGGTTTCCGGGATCGGGGTGGGTGGCCAGGAACTCGGGACCCCGGCCGGGGCCCGATGCCTCGCTCAGAATCCGCATCACGTCGAGGAGCGCGCGCGGGTCGTACCCCGCCTGCGACATGAAGCGCACCCCCAGCGTGTCGGCCTGGATTTCGTCCTCGCGTCCGTACTTTAGCTGCGCGATCTGGGCGGCCAGCGCGGCGAGTTGCGCCGCGTGCTGCCCGCTGCCGTATTCGTCCGACCCCGCGACGCCCGCCGCCCCGATCAATCCCTGCGCGAGCTGGCTCTTCGCGATCTGCTCGGCGGTGTGGCGCCCCACCACGTGTCCGACTTCGTGCCCCAGCACTCCTGCGAGCTGCGCCTCGTTGTCGAGACGCGAGAGAAGCCCGCGCGTGATGAAGACGGGTCCGCCCGGCAGAGCGAAGGCGTTCACGGTCTGCCGGTCGGCGAGCACGTGGAAGCGATACTGATACGGTGTCCCGCGCGCGTCGCTCTGCCGCACGACCCGATCGCCCACCTGGGCCACGACCCGCTGCACCTCCTCGTCGGGATCGAGCCCGCCCATCTCCTGCGCCATCTGAGGCGCCGTTTGCAGCCCCAGCGCCACTTCCTGGTCCACGTTCATCGAGATGTGCTGCGACTCGCCGGTCACCGGATTCTGCTGCCGCAGCGAGTAGTAGCTGATCAGCGAGATTCCGGCGATCAAGAGCCCGACAAATAACCGTCCCCTTCTCATAATGCGTCCCTCCCTACCGAGCGCGTCGCTCCCTGCGGCGCCGAAGGGCAGAATTAGAGCAAGGAGAAGGCCAGGAGGGGTAGTGCGGGAGTGGGTCTTATCGCGTTCCCGCTGCCTTGCGGCCCGTGGCCGCGCGGCGGCGGGGGGCATGGCGGCGCTTGGGCACCAGCTGGATCGAGCTACTCCTCCGCCAGATATCCGCGAGCTGAGAGGCGATCTGATCAGCGATCTTGGCGTCGCCCCAGTAGCCCTTGTGCGCGAGCGGATTCCAGCGGGTGAGCCAGCTGCCCACGTTCACGGGCCGGTCCTCGGTGACCGAGGCGGCGTAAAGCCGGCTCAGCGGGCGGAGCGGATAGCCCAGGACGTCGTCCGGATCGTAGAAATTCAGCCATCGCGCACGCACGGCGGGGTGGTGCCGCGCGAGCGCCGGCGGCGGCATGCAGATGGGTACGCCGAAGCCCGGATAGCGAAGGCTCCAGAGCGCGAGCGGGCTCCCCATCGTGGCGAAGAGGGCCACCGTCTCGCCGCGCTGGAGCGGCGCCGGGCCGATACGCGCGAGCACTTCCGGCGCGATGAAGCTCCGGCCGCTCTTCATCAAGTCGTAGAGATAGTTGCTCGCGATCACCGTGCCGAGGCTGTGCGCGACGATGCAGAGTGGTGCGCGCTCGCCGGCGCGTGCGGTTAGGCGGCCCAGCGCCGCGGCCACTTCCCCGTGAATCGCGTCGTAGGCCGAGCGGTCCGAGTGGGTCGGTTGATAGGCGATCGCATCGGCCGCGAAGTCGAGCATGAAGTGGCGGAGCCGCTGGTATCGGAGCGGCGCGGGCGCCTTCTGAAGGCGCTGCCACAGCCGGTCCTCGGCGGGTTGGAGCGCGCTGCTCCAGTTCACTTCTTCGAAGACCAGCGCCGCGGCGGGGTCCACCGCCTCGGAGCCGATGCTCCGGGCAAAGCGCTCCGCGAGGGCGCGGGCGAGCGGGGCGGAATAGCCGGGTTGAGTGCGGCCGACGCCGTGAAGGAATGCGATCGCGAGATTGTGGCCCATGGTGTTGCCACAACTATCGGAAGATCGCCCCCAGGACTTGAGGCTATCTCGGACGCCGGCGCGTTGACTGGCTGGAGCCTAGCTCGGTTCGGTCCGAACGCCACACCAGGCTTCGCGCCAAGCTCCGAATCACGACGATGGGCTCCTTTCGCGCGCCCCTCGCGGCAGGGGCAGCCGCCCCTCGTGGATGGCGCGCACGGCTTCGAGGGTGTCCGCCTGCGACGGGTCCTTGTCCGGACGGTAGCGCTTCACCCGCGCGAATCGGAGCGCGAGCCCCGCCGGATAGTGCGGGCTCTCCTGCACGTCGTTGAACGCGACCTCCACGACCACCTCGGGGCGAAGCTGGACGGTGCCTCCGTCCGTGGCGACCGTCAGCTCCTGGAAGCGGCGCGTCTGCCACTCGAGCATCGCGTCGGTCATCCCCTTGAACGTCTTCCCCAGCATGACGAATCCCCCCGATACGGGGTCGCGGGCGCCGAGGTGGATGTTGCTCAGCCGGCCGCGGCGCCGTCCGTGCCCCCACTCCGCCGCGAGCACGACCAGGTCGAGCGTGTGCGCCGATTTCACCTTGAGCCAGGAAAATCCTCGGCGCCCCGCTTCGTAGGGCGCGTTCACGGACTTGACCATGATCCCTTCGTGCCCCCGCGCGAGCGACTCTTCGAGGAAAGCTTCGGCCTCGCCCGGATCGGAGGTGATCCGGCGCGGCACCACGAGGTCCGGAGCGGTGCGGCGAAGCGCCTCGAACCGCTCCCGCGCGGGCGCGTCGAAGAGATCGGCGCCGTCCACGCGGAGGAGATCGAAGAAGACGCTGTGAAGCGGAAACTCGGCCTGGAGCCGCTCCACGTCCAGCCGCCGGCCGAACCGCCTCATCGTGACCTGGAACGGGTGCGGACGCCCGCCCGGACGGAGCGCGATCGCCTCCCCGTCCAGGATCAGCTCGCGCGCGGGAAGCGCGCGGGCGGTCTGGACCAGCTCGGGGACGGCGGCGGTGACGTCGTTCATGAGGCGGGAGAAGACGCGAATGTCGTCCCCCGATTTGTGGAGCTGGATGCGCGCGCCGTCCAGCTTGTATTCCAGGGCCGCCTCGCCCACGCGGGCGAGAGCGGCGTGGAGGTCTTCGGCCGCCTGCGCCAGCATGGGCTGGACGGGCCGGAACATCTCGACCCGAAATCGGGCGAGGCCGGCGCTCCCTTCCTGGAGCGCGGCGCGCGCGACCGCCTCGGGGTCGCCCGAGAGCATCATCGCACGGCGGATCTCGGCCACGGGGAGCGAGGCCGCCTTCGCGACCGCCTCTTCCATGACGCCCGCCAGCGCTCCCTGGCGGAGCTCTCCCATCATCAGCCGGACGAGGAAATCCTGCTCCGGCCCCGTGGCCTTGCCGAGAAGGGCGGCGAGGAGCCGGCGGCGCTCCGCGGCGGAGCCGGCGCCCGCGACGCCGGCGATCTGGGCGAGCGACGCGTCCACCTCGGCGAGGGTGAGCGAGGGTTCGGGCGCGGCTGGAACG
>JBKJXM010000376.1:0-9781 GCA_046716305.1 Candidatus Eiseniibacteriota bacterium | reverse complement strand
GGGGTCCGATTCGCTTTCTTCGCTCCGAGAGTGGAAGACTCTACGTGGTTTTATGTAATCCCTTCCCATACCGCCCCATTACAGGACACGGCGCGCGACCGGAAGCAGCTACGGGCGGTGGGTGCGCTGGTGTCTGGAAGGCCCTACATCGGAAGCGGATACCTGACCATTCCCTGCGCTCTCGCGCCGAGGGCCGGTGCGCGACTGCGTCCACGCGGCCTTCGGACCGAGAGGGAACGCAATTAGCGAGCCGAAAGTTTTAGCGGTCGAAGGATTCGCTGCGCGCGGCGGCGGAGAGGAGGATCAACTGGTCTTCCGGAGAGGCGAGGACACGCCGGCGGGCGGCCTCGAGCGACTCTTCCCCGGCGTAGCTGACCGCGGAGCGCAGGTGCCCGCGGATCCGATGGAGAACGTCGCGGACGGTGCCGCGGTACGGCACCTGGATCTCCTGCCCCTCGGAGGGGGTGTCGAGCGCCTGGTCCAGCTCGACGGGGTCGGCGTCGTCGTAGAGGGCCTCGAACACCGCCTGCGGGGAGGTCATGCCTCGGTAGATCTTCCGCTTCTCGTGGGTGGCTGGATCCTCGATCACGCGCCCGGGGGCCTCGTCGGTTCCCGACAGGAGGCTCCCCAGCATGACGGAGGAAGCGCCGCAGGCGAGCGCCAGGAAGATGTCCTTGTCGTGGCGGATGCCGCCGTCCGCGATGATGGGAACCGCGTCCCCGACGGCGATCCGGGTCTCGTGGATGGCCTGGAGCTGCGGCACGCCGGCGGCGGTCTCGAGGCGCGTCCGGCAGCCGCGCCCGGGCCCGATCCCCACCTTGATCCCGGCCGCGCCCAGATCGCGGAGGAACACAGCCCCCTCCGCGGTCCCCACGTTGCCGCAGACCAGCTCGGCGTCCTTGAACCGCGCCCGGAGCGCACGGACCGCCTCCTCCATCACCTCGGAGTGGCCGTGGGCGATGTCCACCACCAGGGCGTCTGCGCCCGCGCCGAGGAGCGCCTCGGCACGCGCCAGGAAATCCCCTCGCGCGCCGACCGCGGCCGCCACGCGAAGCCGTCCTTTCTTGTCCTTGGTGCTCCCCGGACTGTGGCGCGACAGAAGGATGTCGCTCTTGGTGATCAGCCCCACGATGCGGCGCGAGCCGTCGATCAGCGGGAGCTTCTCCACGCGCCGCTCATAAAGAGTCCGCTCGGCCTCTTCGAGCGAGATCCCAGGCGACCCGGTCACCAGCCGCTCGAAGGGGGTCATGAAGCGCTCGACCTTCTCGTCGCCGTGCCCCTTGTCCCAGGGAATGTCGCGGTTCGACAGGAGCCCGGCCAGCCGGCGGCTTCCCCGCTCCTCCTCGATCAGGATCCCCGTGATCCCGTGACGCCGGATCACGTCGCACGCCTCGCGCAGGCTGGCGCTCCGCGGGAGACAGAGCGGCTCCTCCACCACCCAGCCGTGGCTTCGCTTGATGCGGTCCACCTCGCGAGCCTGCGCCTCAATCGGCATCGCGCGGTGGACCACGCCGATCCCGCCCTCGAGTGCGAGGACGCGCGCCATGGGCGCCTCGGTGACGCTGTCCATGTTGGCGGAGACGATCGGAAGATCGAGAGAGATGGCTCGGGTGAAGTGCCCCGCGAGATGGACCGCCTGGCGCGAGCCGACGCGTCCCTTGCCGGGGCGGCAGAGGAAGTCGTCGAAAGTCCGGCCTCGGAAAAAGTTGTTACCTGGCGGGCTCAGTCATACCTCTGCCGTGCATGGATGTCGGCAAGACCGTCTGGCGTCGTTCACGACCAACACCTCACTCTAGTGGAAGGCGCCCGGAAGCGAACGCTCTTTGCAGAAATTGTTACAAGGATGCGTCCCGACAAGGCCCAGGACCGGTTCGAAGCGCTCGCCGGTGTCGCTGCCGAGCGGGAGCCCGCCCTCGGGCATGCCAGTTGCTGCCGTACGAGTATAGCGTTTGTGGATGGAGGTAATTCGGGCAACTGGAGGACCGATGATCCGCTCTCTCGATTTCTACCGTGGCATTGTGATGGGCCTGGGACTCATGTACGCGATGGACCGTGATCCGGGACGAGCTCGCCGGGCTGGCCTTCTCGGGGCCCGGCTTCTGAGCGACGCGGCGGACACGCTGGCCGAACGCGTGCGGGCGAAGCTGGGGCGTTACGTGTCGCATCCTGAGGCGATCGTCGTCGAATCCCAAGGCGGATGCGTTTCTCTTCACGGCCCGATCTTGAGATCGGAGGTCGAGGAGTTGATCAATGCGGTCTCTTCGGTTCGCGGGGTCAGCGAGGTGGCGAACCGGCTCTCCCCGCACGGCACGCCCTCCCACGCCAGGCACCTCCCCAACGAGACCCGCGACGAGCAGCGCCCGCCATGGGCGGCATTGGGAGCTGGGGAATGGACGCCCGGTTTTCAATTGGCCGTCGGCATCGCGGGCGCGTCCGCACTCGCGCTCGGTATCGCGCTAGTCGCGGCGCGTATCCGATCGAACCGTCGTGCCGAGATGGAGAACGAGATGCCTGAATACGCCATGCTCCGCTGATGCGCCCCTGATTCACTGATCCAAAGCGCCGCGTCAATCGCGCACCTCGGTGTCCCGTGCGGAACAACCGAAGGTAAAAGTTGTAGAAAGCGCGCAGGCCGTCGCGCGCGCCGAAGAAGCCCACGCACACGACTGTTCTCGCGTCAGGGCCGGGGGTTCCGGGTAATCCCGATGTCCCCCGCGTCGTGGCACAGCGGTTGCAATGACACTCATCGCTGCACTCTCCTGAGTCCCAGATCTCGAGCATGGCGAGCCGGTCCACACCACGCTCAATAGAATGGAGCCGACCATGAATCTGAGCGAAGTGAGAAGCGAAGCACGCGAGTCGTTGGCGACGAGTCGTTTCGACTCGCGCTCACGCCACGCAGACCCGCTCGGGGATCTCGCGGGTGCCATGCGCGTCCTCTCGGCGGCCAGCGCCGATTCAGGCTGGCAGGTGCGGGAAGTCCGCTCGATGGACGTCGTGGGCGAGCGCCCCGACGCGAGAAGGACCCTGCGCTTCCGGGTGATCGGGAAGCGCGGCGGAACGCCGTTCGAGGCGTACTGGTACGGGATGCAGTACCGGGGCGGCGCCGACGGCGAGCGCATGCTCCCGACGCTCCGATTCCTGCGCTCGGCCGCGGCTCCCGAGGTCCGGGTTCCGGTGCTTCTCGGCTACTCCCGCGAGGCCCGACTTCTTCTCATGAGCGGGATCGAAGGGCGGCCTCTCTCGAGCATCCTGGAAGACCCGATCGAAAGCCGCGTGGCCGCCAGCCTGAAGCGCCTTGGCCGCGCGCTCGCTTCCTTCCACACCATCCGAACGCCGGGACCGTCCGCGCGAAGCGCCGACCGTCCCTCCTTCGGGCTTTGGGACGCGCAGTCGGAAACGCAGAACCTGGACGGGGTGGAGCGCGGACTGGGCTCGGGACTGGAGCCGCGACTGCGGGAGAAGCTCCGGGAAGGATGCGTCTCGCTTCGGGCAGACCTGGCTCAGGAGTCCGGAGTGGCCCGTGCGCCGTCGGTCATCCACCGCCAGCTTCACCCGGGGCAGGTGATCTTCGGCGCGGACGGGATCGGACTGGTCGACCTGGACGAAGTCTCCTTCGGCGAGCCCGAGTACGATCTGGCGTCGCTGATCGCCCACATCGTCCTCGCCGACCTGAAGCGCGGGGTCCCTGTGAGGCTCGCGCCGGCGCGCGCCGACGCTCTGCGGGCCGGCTATTTGGGAGGCGGCGTGGTCCGCCCCAATCGCCTGACTGCCTACACTTCGGCGGCCTTGCTCCGGCTGGCGACGACCGAGGGCACAAAAAACGGCGGTATCGGAGCGCCGGACTGGACGCGCCTTACCGCCGTCTTGATCGAGGAAGCGATACCTGAGGTGGTGCGGCTCTAGGCTAGGACTGCCTGGCTACGAGGCTACCAGCGAGCCTTGCTGCCTCGCGCGTCCACGTGGACGAACGGCCCGTGCGCCGAGTTGGCGTTGTAGGGGGACAGCCCGCCTACCAGGTCCGGATGCGCCGCTTCGACGCCCTCGGCCACCTTGAAGAGCACGCGCGCATCGGCCACCGTCACGCGTCCGTCGCCGTTCAAGTCGTCCATCGTGCCGTTCTGATCCTCGTCCACGAACACATCCGCCGCGTCGCCGTACATGTGCCGGCTCTTGCTCGCCCGCCCGCCCTTCTCTCCCACGCCCCGCTCGTTGTATTGAGGCGTCCGAAAGCCCGACATCACGTGCAGCCGGCTGGGGAGTCCGCGCTGGGCGAGAGCGGCCGAGATCAGCTCCAGCTTGTCGAGAAGACGGGGCTTCAGCACCAGATACTTCGGCCACACCCCGCCCTGGTCATGCGTGAGGAAGTCCTCGAGCTTGAATTGCGATGACACCGGGGTCGCCGCGTTCTCGCGCGTCACCTCGATGAAGCCCGCCGGAGGCGCATATCGGGCAGTCGGCGCGTTCGCGGGCCAGCTTCCGACATGGTAGCCGCGGAGCGTCTTCCCCTTCTTGGCGTCGTACGGGAGGAGCGATACCACGTAAAAGGGATCCCCCTTGGGGGTCACCATGCCCACGTCATGAAGCCCCGGCGTGGCGATCATCGCCGGCACGTCCGCGATTTCGGCGGCCACGACCCGCCGGAGGGACTCAGGCGTATCGATGACCGCGCGTAGCTGGCCCGAACGGCCCAGCCACGCCGCGGGGACCTTGCGAGCATCGGCGCGCACATCGGCCGGAGACGTCAAAGAAGGGCCGAGGGCGACCTGCACGGTTCCCTTGGGGGCCGACTCGCCGCGAGCCATATCGGTAACCACGAATCCAGCCGTCGCGACCATGGTGAGAAGAAGCGACAGACCCGCTGCCCGCAGTGATTTCAGGCCGAAGAACATGCAATCACCTCGCAAGTGCATGGTACTACAAGGTATTCGACTTCTACTTGTAGGGAGTGGAGGCGCTTTTTACGCTCCCCATTGAGATGGTTCTCCTACCTATGGGGTTCGGCATTTCAAGTACGAAGACGTAGGCAATTTTGCGCTGTTATCCCCAACATTTCCACAATCTTACAGGGCGAGAAGCACTACCGCAAGCCCACATCCTTGCAGCGCCACGACATAGAGAATTAACCCCCGGAAGGCACGGTGGATGCTGGTCTTGCCCCGACTGACCACTTTGCCGGGGGACTGCGATTTGAACGAACATCGGTTGATACAGTTGAGACAGAAGCCAGGGCGCCTGGGAACAGGAATGGCCCGATGATCGTATACGGCGATCCCGCCCGCCTGGAGCCGATCGAGCGGTCCGTTGAAATCCTTCGCCTCATGCTCGAGCAGGCACTGGACGCCGATCCCAGGGTGGCGCGAGGGGGTGGTCCGCTCCCTTTCCGTGGCGGCGGCGGCGCACTGATCCCCCATCGGGGTGGCACAGGGGATGCTCCATTTCCGCAGGCTGCCCCGGCCCTGTCGGGCGGGGCTCATTTGACCCAATTGTTGCGAGGTAAGAAGATGACTGATTCAAAACGAAACTCTCCCACGAACGCCGATCCCAAGCCGGATTTCTCCGACGTTCGAAGCGGCTCGTCCTCGACGGCCCCGTCCGTCCCCGGAAGGGAAACGACCTACGTCGTCCGCAAGGGTGACACGCTGTCCGAGATCGCCGAGAGGCACTACGGTCACGCCGGTGAATGGCGCAAGATCTTCGAAGCCAACCGAGACCAAATCGAGGACCCGGATCTGATTCATCCGGGCCAGACGCTGCGGCTCCCGTGAACCGGGACACCGAAGGGAGATTGCGATGAAGAACAGTTCGATCAGGGCGATGATCGTCGCCCTTTGCCTCATGACCATCGTGGGAGTAACGGCCTGTCAGAAGAAGACCGCCCAGACGGACACATCCAGCACCGATGCCACGACCCAGACCCAGACCCAGACCCCGGCGGTCGAGGTGGCGCACATCGACCTCGGAAAGGGAGTCGGGGCCGACAACCGCGTGACGGATCCGTCCGACAACTTCACGCCGGGCGAGACGGTCTACGCCACGGTCGTCACCAACGGCAGCGCGCCCACGGCCGAGATCCGGACGGTGTGGACGTTCCAGGATGGGCAGATCGTGGATGAATCGACCCGCACGATCGCGCCCACCGGCGAAGCCGCCACCGAGTTCCACATCACCAAGCCGGCCGGGCTGCCGATCGGAAAATACAAAGTCGAAGTCTTTCTGAACGGGGCTTCCGCCGGGACCAAGGATTTCGAGGTCAAGCGGAGCTAAGCGAGAGCCGCAGACTGAGCCACACGTAGCGGATCCGGCCGCCCCCGCGGCGGCCGGATTTCCGCCTTCTTTCGCAGAACGTCGGGCGCCTCTCCAGCGACCGGCCAATCCTTTGATACAATTTCCCCATGTCCGTCCGCACCGCCACCGAGACCACCGCGCTCCCGCTCGCTCCGTTCCATCCGGCCGTCGCACGCTGGTTCTCGGAGCGGGTCGGCGCGCCGTCTCCCCCGCAGGCCGAGGGATGGCCCCGGATCCAGTCGGGGCGCCACACGCTGATCGCGGCGCCGACCGGGTCGGGCAAGACGCTCGCCGCCTTCCTCTGGGCGATCGACGGACTGCTGCGCCAAGGGGAGGCGCTCCCGGACGAGACGCAGGTCCTTTACGTCTCGCCGCTCAAGGCCCTGAGCAACGACGTCCAGAAGAACCTCCAGGCGCCGCTCGCCGAGCTGTCCCTGCTCGACGCTTCCTTCCCGTCGGTGCGCGTCCTGGTCCGGACCGGCGACACGCCATCGAGGGAGCGGGCCTCGATGGGGCGCCGCCCCCCGCACGTGCTGGTCACCACGCCGGAGTCGCTCTATATCCTCCTCACGAGCGGAGGAGGACGGAAGATCCTCCGCACCGCGCGCACCGTGATCGTGGACGAGATCCACGCCGTCGCCGGGAGCAAGCGCGGCGCGCACCTGGCCCTCTCCCTCGAGCGCCTCGACGCGCTCACCGACTCGCCCCCGCAGCGGATCGGTCTCTCGGCCGCCCAGAAGCCTATCAACGACGTGGCCGATCTGCTCGTCGGAGTCGGACGCGAGTGCGACGTCGTGGACGTGGGGCACCGCCGCGCTCTCGACCTCGGGATCGAGATGCCGGATTCACCGCTCGCCACCGTCTGCTCGCACGAGACGTGGGACGAGATCACCGCCCGCATGGCGGAGCTGATCCGGGCGCACCGCACGACGCTGGTCTTCGTGAACACGCGGAAGCTGGCCGAGCGGATCGCGGCCCGTTTGACGGAGGCGCTGGGCGAGGAGCAGGTGACGAGCCACCACGGGAGCCTCTCGCGCGAGCGCCGCCTGGAAGCGGAGCGGCGGCTGAAGCAGGGATCGCTCCGCGCCCTCGTCGCGACGGCGTCGCTCGAGCTAGGGATCGACATCGGCGACGTGGACCTGGTCCTCCAGATCGGCGTCACCCCCGCCATCGCCGTGTTCCTCCAGCGCGTGGGGCGGAGCGGGCACGGCCTGGATCGCGTGCCCAAGGGGCGGATCTTCCCCCTCACCCAGGACGAGCTGGTCACCGCGGCCGCGCTTCTCGACGCCGTCCGCTCGGGGGAGCTGGACCGGACCCCCATGCCTCGCCGCTCGCTCGACGTCCTGGCGCAGCAGATCGTGGCCTCGTGCGTCCCCGAGACGTGGCAGGAGGAGCGGCTCTTCGACACGCTCCGGCGCGCGTGGCCCTACCGCGAACTGACGCGCGAGGAATTCGACGACGTGGTCCGTCTCCACACGCAGGGGCGCAGCGCGCTCCTCCACCGCGACGGGGTGCACGGGAGGCTCCGCGCCACGCGGCGCGCGGCCATCACCGCGCTCACGTCGGGGGGCGCGATCCCCGATACCGGCCAGTATCGCGTGGTCGTCGAGCCGGAAGGCACGTTCGTCGGCACGCTCGACGAGGACTTCGCGGTCGAGTCGAACGGCGGCGACATCTTCCAGCTTGGAAACGCCTCCTGGCGCGTGCTCAAGGTGGAGCCGGGGCTCATGAGGGTGGCGGACGCGCACGGCGCGCCCCCCACGGTCCCCTTCTGGCTGGGCGAGGCGCCGGCCCGCACGCGCGAGCTCGCCGCCGCGGTGGGGCGGGTGCGCCTCCAGGGAAGGAATCGCGAGTGGCTGGTTCAGGATCTCCAGATATCCGACCCGGCCGCGGTGCAGCTTGCCGACTACCTGAACGAGGGAGAGCGATCGCTGGGCACGATCCCGACGCCGCGCCGCGTGGTCCTCGAGCGCTTCTTCGACGAGTCGGGCGGGATGCAGCTCGTGGTCCACGCTCCGTTCGGCGGCCGGATCAACCGCGCCTGGGGCCTGGCGCTCCGGAAGCGCTTCTGCCGCGGATTCGGCTTCGAGCTCCAGGCGGCGGCCAACGAAGAGGCGATCGTGATCTCGCTGGGACCGCACCACAGCTTCCCACTCGAGGACGTCTTCCAGTTCCTTCATCCCGCCACCGCGCGCGACCTGCTGGTCCAGGCGCTCCTGGACCAGCCGATGTTCGCCACCCGGTGGCGGTGGAACCTGACCCGGTCGCTCCTCCTCTCCCGCACGCAGAACGGCGGGAAGCGGGTGCCCACGCCGCTCCTCCGCATGCGCGCCGAGGACGCGCTGGTGCAGGCGTTCCCCCAAGTTCTGGCGTGTCCCGAGACGCTTCCGCCCGGCGAGCTGCCGATTCCCTGGGAGCATCCGATGGTGCGCCAGACCATCGAGGACTGCCTGACCGAGGCGATGGACGTGGACGGATTCCTCGACGTCCTGCGCGGACTCCGCTCGGGGGAGATCGAGCGCTTGGCGGTGGAAACCGCCGAGCCCTCCGCCTTCGCCCGCGGGATCCTGAACGCGGCGCCCTACGCTTTCCTCGACGACGCTCCGCTCGAAGAGCGGCGGACCCAGGCGGTCAGCTCCCGGCGCCTCCTGGACCCGGACACCGCCGACACGCTGGGAGCGCTCGATCCCGACGCGGTGGCTCGCGTGCGGGAGCAGGCCTGGCCCGACGCCGAGAGCGCCGAGGAGGTGCACGAGTCGCTCCTCTGGATGGGCTACGTCACCGTGTCCGAGGCCGAGGTGTCGGGCTGGGCGGAATGGCTCGACGAGCTCGCCGCCGCGCGGCGCGTGGTCGAGGAGCATCCGGAGGGCGAGGAGCCGAGGTGGCGCGCGGTGGAGGCGTCGACCGACCCCGTGACCGTGATGCGCGGGCGCCTCGAGGCGCTCGGGCCGGTGGTTGTGGGCGGCACCGCGTCGGTGCCGGTGCTCCCGGAGTCCGCCGGGCCGCACCTGTTGGCGCTGGAAGTGGAGGGGCGCATCCTCCGCTGCCGCCTCGAGGGGCGGCAGGCGTGGTGCGACCGCCGGCTCCTCGCCCGCATCCATCGCGAGACGCTCGACCGGCTGCGGCGCGAGATCGAGCCCGTGACCGCGGCGGAGTTCTGGCGATTCCTCGCCTGCTGGCAGCACGCCGCCGAGGGGTACCGGCTCGAGGGGCCGCGCGGGGTTCTCGAAGTGGCGCGCCAGCTCGCCGGGTTCGAGATTCCGGCCGCGGCGTGGGAAGCGGAAGTGCTCCCGTCGCGGGTGACGGGCTATCGGCAGGAGTGGCTGGACCAGGTCACCCTCTCGGGCGAGCTCGCGTGGGGGCGGCTCTGGGGAGGCGGCCGGCCGCCGATCCGCTCGACTCCCGTAACGCTGTTGCCCCGCGAGGAGCTGGACGTCTGGCTGTCGCTCGCGCCGACCGCCGACACGTTGGGTTTCTCAGCAACGGACGAGGG
>JBKJXM010000375.1:0-6312 GCA_046716305.1 Candidatus Eiseniibacteriota bacterium | reverse complement strand
CACGTATCCAACGCGTCTGGGGACGCTCTACGCCGTGACCCCGGGTCCGCCCCGCACGCTCGCCTACTTCGTGGACGGAGCCATGGTGACGCTCCAGGCGAAAGTGCGCGCCACGGCGCACGCCGGCGCGACCACCGCGACGGCCACCTCCGACAGTCTCTTTCTGATCCAGGCGCCGACCGCGGTGGAAATCCTGGCGGGGTCGCCTCGTCCGCGCTTCGCGCTCGAGCCCAATTCGCCCAATCCGTTCAATCCGTCCACGGCGATCGCGTTCCAAGTGCCCGCGGCCGGCCAGGCGGCGCTTCGGGTCTATTCGGTACGCGGCAATCTGGTGAGGACGCTGGTCGACGAGAAGCTCGCGGCGGGCGAATATCGCGTACGGTGGGACGGCCGGGACGACCAGGGACGCGCGGCGGCGTCGGGTGTCTACTTCTACAAGCTCGAGGACGGGGAGCGCTCGCTCACGCGGAAGATGAGCCTGCTGAAGTAGCGGGGATCTCACCGCCGTCAGACGGCGAACGCTCTAAACCCCGAACGCCTCAGGATCCCAGACCAGTCCCAGCTCCGAGGGCGGCGCCATGTATCCCGCGAGCGCGGACGCCGCGACTACCGCGGGGCTCGCGAGATACCCCTCGCCGCCCACGCCCATCCGGTTCTGCCAGTTCCGATTGAACGACGTGATCGCGCGCTCCCCCGGCTCCAGCGAGTCCGGACCCTGGCCGAAGCAGGGGCCGCACCACGACTCGCGAATCTCGGCGCCGGCGGTGCGGAACACCGCCGCGATCGATTCCCCTCCCAGGCGCGGGTCGGGCCGCTCGATCTCCCGCTTCACCGTGCCGCTCCCGGGGAACACGATGAACTCGTGCTTCCCCTTCACGCGATCGATCCCCAGCGCGCGCGCTCCGCGGATCACGAGCGCGGCGGCGAGCAGGTCGTCGTAGCCGCCGTTGGTGCAGGAGCCGATCATCGCCTTCTGGAACGTGATCCGCTCGGTGGCGACTTCTTCGGCGGGATAGGCGTTTCCGGGGCTGAAGGGCTTCGCGATCATCGGCGCGACCTCGGACAGGTCCTGCGTTTCGTCGATCTCGAAGCGCGCCTCCTCCCCCGAGATCACCCTCGGGTAGCGGAGCCGGAAGCCGCGCGCGCGGTACCAGGCCTCCGTGATCTCGTCCTGGGGGAAAATGCCGTTCAGCGCTTCCCCCTCGGCCATCATGTTCGCGATGGTGTTCCGGTAGGGGATCGGGAGCTGGCGGTCCTTGTCGACGAATTCCACGCTCATTCCCTGCGACTGCTTGACGCCCCAGCCCGCGAGAAGGCCCAGGACGATGTCCTTGCCGCTCACCCAGGGCTGGAGCTTCCCGCGGAACGTGACGCGGCGCTGCTTCGCCACGTTGACGTAGATGTAGCCGGTCGCCCAGCCAAACCCCAGCGTGGTGCTCCCCACGCCGATTCCCACCGCGCCGTACGCGCCGTAGGCGCGGCTGTGCGAGTCGGCGCCGGGGTAGAATCCGCCCGGCACGATCAGTCCCTGCTCGGGAAAATAGAAGTGGAAGATGCCGGTCCCCGGCGGCGCGTAGTGGGGCGCGCCGATGCCGTGCTTCGCGGCGAACTCGCGCGAGATCGACGTCTGCTTCTCGTCCGCGTCTTTCCCGGTGAAGACGAAATGGTCGTTCGCGATCGCGGCCCGGCGCGGATCCGCGCCGGCGTCGGCCGCAGCCCCCACGATCTGGCGGAAGGTGTGGATGGCGAAGGGCGCGGTGCCGTCGGAGGCGGGAAGGAGATCGGCGTAGGCCTGGATCGTCACGCCGGGGCGCACGTCCGCGCGCTTGTCCACGCGGTGCGCCCAGAGGATCTGCTCCGTCGCGGAGAGGCGCGACGCGGTGACCGGGTCGGGGAACTCGACGGCCGGCGGCTTCCCGCGCGTAGCCGGATACTCGCGGCGTCCCGTCGCGAAGATGCCGCCGCTCCGTCGAATCTCCTCTTCCTTGGGGGTGAGCGACTTCGGCTGGTAGCTCATTTCGCGCGTCACGTTCCGGAGCTCGCGGCTCTCCACGTCGAACTCCATCTCGTCCCCGTCCTGTGCGTCCTCGACTGCCTCGACGCTCTGCGCGACGTGCAACCCCAGGTTCAGCGCATTCCGGCGGAAGATGTCTCCCATGTTCGCGCCGCAGACCACCACCATCTCGAGCCCGGCCTCGTCGGCGATCCCCTTGAGCCCGGCGGGCGACATCTCGCGCGAGGAGCCGATCGCGAAGCGGTCTCCCGCCACCAGGAACGTCTCTCCGGCGCCGACCCGCTCGCGGAAACCGGGCATGAGGTGGCGGAAAGCACCGGCCTTCCAGCGCTCGTCCAATGTGGCGAGGCTCTCGGAGACGCAATCCTCGGCCGGCGTGATCTGGTCGGTGTCGATGGCGTCGCGCTTTTTTCCGGGACGCTTCGGGTCCCAGAAGATCAGCGCGCGGCCGCGAACGACGCGGGAGGTGACGGTGAGATTCACGGCTTCAGTCTAGCGGATCAGAGGAGCCCGCGGGCAGTGTGAGGTCGGACAGCGCGCCATCTACCGCCCCTTCCGGATCCCCTCGAGGGCGTCGCGCATCGCCACGCGGGACATGTCGAGGACTTCCTGCTCCAGCGCCGAGGCGATCGCGGCCTCGGCCTTCGGGGACTTGATCTTCCAGAGGGACCACGCGGCGGCGTTTCGGACGCGGAACCACCGGTCGCGGAGCAGCTCGACCAGCCGCGCCTCGGCCGCTTCGGTGCGCATCCCCAGCTTCCCGATCGCCTTCGTCGCGCCGGCTCTCGTCTCGTTCCGGTACCGGAGACCGGTGTGCTCCAGGAAAACGTCGAGTGCGCGCGGGTCTTTCAGCAGCGCGAGGGCGTCGAACGCGAGAATCTGGAGCATGTCGCGGTGGCTGGGGCGCGGAAGCTCGGCGACGATCCGCTGGAAGGCGTCGGGGCGGCCCGCCCGCGCGACCGCGACGAGCGCCCACCCGACGTTGAAGGTGCTCGCGTCCTTGGCGATCACGCGGCGGAGGATCTTGAGCGCCGCGTCGTCCCCGATCCAGCCGAGCGCCCAGATCGCGGCGCGGCGGACGCGCGTGTGCTCGCGCAGGACCGGTGCGGCCAGCCGGTCGGCGACGCCCGGGACGCGCCGGCCGATCTCCCCCAGCGAGACCGCGGCCGCGGCGCGCACACCCCAGAAGGGGTCGCGCTTGAGCGCGCGGACCAGCCCCGCGACCACGCGCTCGTCGGAGCGCGCGGCCAGCTCGCGGGCGGCGCGGATCCGCTCGAGCGGGTGCTCGGAGCGCGTGAGGCCGTAGAGCAGCTCGTCATCCGAGCGCGGAAAGTCGAGGAGCTTCATCACGTGGTGCTCGGGGTCGAGCGCCACATAGCGCGGACGGGAGGGCAACGGCACCTGGATCGTCTGCTTCCTCTCGCGCACCTCGATCGGGATCCGCCGGCTCTCTGTGCCGGGACCGCCCGTCGCCACTTCGAGCGTCATCGGAAGGCGGAACACGGGAGTGAGGCCGTCCTCGGGCTGCGTCTGCTCTATCGTCAGCGTGAGGCAGCGGCGCGCGTCGTCCCAGTGCCGCTCCACTTTCAGCTCGGGATGGCCGCCTCCATAGACCCACTGGTCGAAGAACCACGCGAGGTTCTTGCCCGTCTCCTCCTCGCAGGCGCGGCGAAGGTCCGCGGTCTCCACAGGACCGAAGGCGTGCCGCCGCACGTAGCGGCGGAGCGAACGGCGCCACGCCGCGTCCCCCAAGGTCGCGCGCAGCATGTGGAGCACCAGGGCGCCCTTCTCATAGAGATGCCGGTCGAAGATCTCGGTCGGGTACTCGTAGCGCCGCTCCACCAGCCGCCTCCGGTAGTCGGAGCCGTCCTCCACGAGATAGGAGCACATCTGCTCCAGCCGTCCGAATTCGGCGTCGTCCCGCCCCGCGTCGGATTCCCGCGTCACGATCTCGGAGTAGGTGGCGAAGCCCTCGTTCAGCCACCCTTCGGACCAGTCGCGGCACGTCACCAGGTCGCCCCACCACTGATGCGCCAGCTCGTGGGCCACGAGCATGTCGTACCCCTCGTCCAGGGAGTCGTTGGGCATCTCGAGCATCCGGTCGAAGAGGGTCGTCGCGCTGGTGTTCTCCATGCCGCCGTAGATGAAGTCGGGAACGACGGCCTGTGCGTATTTGGCATAGGGGTAGGGATGGCCGAACACGCGGGAGAAGACCGAGATCATCCGGCCCGTCTTCTTGAACGCGGAGCGCGCCACACGCTCCGTGCCCTTCGGCACGTAGACGGGGAGCGGCGTGGATCCGCCCTTGGCGTGCAGCTCCACGTACTTCCCCACGACGAGCGACGTGAGATAGGCGGGGTGGGTGGTCTCGAGCTTCCAGTCCCATGTGACGGTCCCGGCGCGCTTGTTCGCGCGCCGCCCCATCAGGCGGCCGTTTCCGATCACCCGGTAGCCGGCCGGCGCGGTGACGAACTGCTCCCAGGTCGCGCGGCTCTCGGTGCTCTCGAGGCACGGCACCCACCAGTGCGTGTCGTCGGCCTGCCCCTGGGTCCAGCCGCCGAGCGTGCGGTCCGGCTCGGCCTCGGTCGGGCCCACGAAATAGAAGCCCTTCCGCGGATTCGTCGCGTAGGCGATCTCGAACGTGGCCTTGTCTCCCACGCCTAGCGCTTTCGGCAGCGTCACCCGGATCTTCTCGCCTTCGAGCACGTACGGGAGCGACCGCCGGCCCGCGCGCACCGACGCGACACGCAGCTCAGCGGCGTCAAGGACGGCCTCGCGGAGACCGTCGCGGAGCGACTCCACGGTGACCGCCACGCGCCCCTTGAGCTCGCGCTTCTCCAGATCGACGTTCAGCGTCAGACGGTAGTGCCGGACGTGGAAGTCGAGGTCGCGGCGCGGATGGTCCGGTCCGCTCCACGGCGACCGGCCGCTGGGCGGATAGGGCTCGAACGGCGGCGTGTCCATCGCGGCGCGGCGGCCGAGAAATGCCGGGTGGTACAGCGGATCGTGGATCGGCAAATTACCTCCCAGGTTGACCGTGCATCGTCCCCGAGCGCCGGGTTGGTGTCAAGCCGGGTGGTGGCGGGGTCCGCCCAAGTCCCGAAGCTGCTCCAAGGGCGCCGCTCTAGTAGAATCCTCCCATGTCCGACTCGCTCCTCGCCATCTGGCGCGTCTTCGCCGACGCAGCCATCGAGATCGTCCCTTTCTTCCTGCTCGCGATCGCGGTCGGCGCGTGGATCGAGGAGTACGTCTCGGAGCGCACCATCGCCCGGTTCCTGACGGGCCGCCGCCCGGGGACGATGTTTCTCGCCTCGACGATCGGCGCGGCGATCCCGCTCTGCACCTGCGGCATGGTGCCGCTCGCCGTTTCCCTTCGGCGGCGCGGGAGCGATCTCAAGCACACGTTCGCGTTCCTGACCGCCGGAGCCTCGGTGAGCATCCCGGTTCTCTTCCTGACCTGGAAAGTGCTGGGGCTCAAGTGGGCTCTGGTGCGGTTCGCGACCACGATCGTCCTCGGCCTCCTGGTCGGATATGCAGCCGTCTGGGCCCTTCGCCGCGTAGCCGGCCGCTCGGCGGGGCTCGCTCCCGGGGGGGCGCCGCCCGGACCGGTCACAGCCACGCGAGCCGCGCCCCCGCCCGGACCGGAGGACGTCATGGTCGAGATACGCGGCCGATCCCGGCTGGCCTCGGTGATCCGGCGCTTCCGGGGCCAGCTCTGGGAGTACCTCCCGTGGGTGATCGTGAGCCTCGCGGTCGCCGCGATTGTGGACGTGATGGTGCCGCGGCACTGGATCCACGTGCTCTACGGGGAGCGCACGTGGGCGGGCTCGCTGCTCGCGTCGCTGAGCGGCCTCCCCTTCTATTTCTGTTCCGGGGCGGAGCTGCCTCTGGTGCGGGAGCTTCTTCTGAAGGGGATGGGACCGGGTCCCGCCGCGGCCATGCTCCTCTCGGTCCCGATCGTGAACATCCTCACTTTCGGCGTCGTCTCGCGCTGGCTGGGCGCGCGCGGGGCGTTGGCCTATCTCGGACTATGCATCGTAGCCTCAGCCTTGATCGGAAATCTCGTAGGGATGGCAGCAACAAGAAGTTAGTGGTAAGTGTTATACTCAGGAAGGCTTCACGTTTTATCCTCGAACCGACTGCGATTCGCTCCGCTTTCAGGACAGGTTCATGCCGATACCGACCGAACCCATAGGCAGCATCCCAAGGCCGCACCAGCTCATCCAGGCCCTGGAACACCATGACATCGACAGCCCGGCTTTGAACTCTCTCTACGCGGACGCGGTTCGCGACACCAT
>JBKJXM010000374.1:0-2667 GCA_046716305.1 Candidatus Eiseniibacteriota bacterium | reverse complement strand
GTCGACTTCACCGGAGGGACGCTGATCGAGGTGCGGATGACGCCGCCGCCGGAGGTGGACGAAGTGCGCGCCGCGGTGGAACGGGCCGGCTTCGAAGGCGCGGAGATCCAGAGGGTGGACCGCGCGGGGCAGTTCCTGATTCGCCTGGGCATGTCGGCCGAGCAGGTCAGCCCCGCTCCCCTGGTGACGAATGCCCTCAAGGCCTCGCACCCGAACGCCAAGATCGAGCTTCTCCGGGTCGAGTCGGTGGGTCCGCGGGTCGGGGCCGAGCTTCGCAGCAACGCGATCAAGGCCATCTTCCTCGCCCTCGGGCTGATTCTCATCTACGTCGCGATCCGGTACGACTGGCGGTACTCCATGGGCGCGGTGGCGGCGCTCTTCCACGACGTCTTCATCACGCTGGGCGCGATCTCCATCTTCAACAAGGAGGTCGACCTGAACATGGTGGCCGCGCTCCTCACCATCGCCGGCTTTTCGATCAACGACACCATCGTCGTGTTCGACCGGATCCGCGAGCGGCGCCAGGCCCTCCGGCGCGAGCGACCCGAGAAGGTGATGAACCTGGCCATCAACGAGACCCTGAGCCGGACCATCATCACCGGGTTCACGCT
This sequence comes from Candidatus Eiseniibacteriota bacterium, assembly GCA_046716305.1. Taxonomy (GTDB): domain Bacteria; phylum Eisenbacteria; class RBG-16-71-46; order SZUA-252; family SZUA-252; genus DASQJL01. The sequence goes on along the minus strand of JBKJXM010000374.1, from coordinate 2,056 downwards.
GGTGCTCACGGTGCTTTCGCTCTTCTTCCTGGGAGGCGAGGTGCTCCACGACTTCTCCTTCGCCCTGCTCGTGGGCATCATCTACGGGACCTTCTCGTCGGTCTTCGTGGCGAGCGCCCTCGCGCTCGAGACCCAGCTCTACCTCGAGCGCACGAAGCCGGCTCGCAAGAAGTAGGATCACGCCGGTGCCGAGGCGAGCCGCGGGCGGTCCGGTGCTCTGGCGAGCCGCCGTGGTCCTTCTTCTTCTCGGAGCGGCTGTCGCGATCGGAGCGGCCGCCACGGCGCCAGCGCCGGCCCGCGCGGAGGCGCCCCCTCCCGCCGAGGCTCCCCCCGCTCTTTCCAACGTCACTCCCACGCAGCTCTTCGCTGCCGTGGAAGAAGCCTGGTCCTCGGGCGACGCCGAGACGCTGGCCGCGCTGGTGGACACCACCAGCGTTCGCATCGGCTTGAAGCCCGGCGCCCAGCCTACCGCCGCCATGACCCGAAGCTCGGCCGCCTTCCTCTTCCAGGATCAGCTCCGCCTGGTCACGACCCGGTCGTTCCAGGTCCTCTCGCTCAACGTGGGCAAGTCGACGGCCACTGCTACGGCGAGTTGGATGGGCGACTGGGGTGGGGGCCAGGGGGTGCGGCGGCTGACGGTTCGGATGCGCGCGGTGCCGGTGTCTGGGCGTTGGTTTCTGCGCGAGGTGCGCGTCAAGGGCTGACGGTGTGCATAGCGGCCGGGCGCTACGCGAGAAGCGGAAGCGACACTCCCCACCCCCCTCTCTAATTGGTTGAAGTCCTCACCCACCCGGAACCCCTCCAAGCAACGGAGGTTTAGCTGAAGGGGAGCGACGGCCCCTCTGCTATCCTTACTATGGTGTGGACGACGAGGCCCTCCGGAAGCCGGGAGAAACCCCCTTTGATATCTGAACTTCAATCTGGGAAAGAACTTAGGCTGGCCGATGCTCGGGCTCTGATCCTGGGCCTGGCCCTGTGCGCGCTGGCTCTTCCCGCGGGCCGGGCTTTGGCCCAGGCGCGGGGCACGGGCATCGCGTCGGATCTGACCGGCGGGTTCACCGTGGCCCGCCTCAAGTACACGGGCGGGGGCGACTGGTACTCGGACGAGACCTCGCTCAAAAATCTCCTCCGCGCGCTCAAGGCCCGCGGCGACGTGCGCGTGGTCCAGGAGCGCGAGGCGGTCGTGTCGCCCACCGATCCAAACCTCTGGAACTACCCGCTTCTCTTCATCACCGGGCACGGCAAAATAAAGCTGAGCGACGATGAGGTCCGCGCCCTCCGCCGCTACCTGGACCAGGGCGGGCTCCTGTGGGCGGACGATAACTTCGGGATGGATACCTCGTTTCGCGAAATGATGCGGCGCGTCTATCCCGAATCCCCACTCGTGGAGCTGCCCTTCACGCACGAGCTGTTCCGGAACCCGTTTCCCTTCCCGAAGGGGGCGCCCAAGGTGCACGAGCACGACGGCGGCCCGCCGCGCGTCTTCGCGATCCTTCGCGACGGGCGGGTGGCTGTGATCTACACGTTCGACACCGACATCGGAAACGGGATCGAGGACGCCGGCGTTCACGACGACCTGCCGGCAAAGCGGGAGCAGGCCATGCGCTTCGCCCTGAACATCGCCACCTACGCGGTGAGCCACTGATGCGTCCCCGTTCCGGCGGCGGCGGCGCCGGCGCCAGCCTGCTCGCGACCCTGGGCCGGGCCCGCCGCATTCTGCTCTGGCGCACCATCGAGCAGGCGGGGCTCGCGATGGTGGTGGGCGCCATCCTGATGGCCCTGATCGCGCTCTGGGTGGCGCTCGCGGCTCCGCTTCATCGGGACGAATTCGCCCTGCTTCGCCTGGGCCTTCTGGTCGCGGGGACAATATTAATGATCGCCGGGGTCGTGCGCGGCGCGCGCGCGCCCGCGCGCCTCGCGGACGCGGCGCGCGCGACCGGACGCCTGCTCGGCGAGCGGGACGACGAGCTCCTGGGCGCGCTCGAGCTGGCCCGGACGCGCGACGACGACACGCGCACGTCGGGCGCCCTTCGCGACGCGGCGGTCGGAGCGGCCT
>JBKJXM010000373.1:0-7408 GCA_046716305.1 Candidatus Eiseniibacteriota bacterium | reverse complement strand
GGCCGGGGCCGTGGTGCTCGGAATTCTGGTGGCCCAGGGGACGCAGGACCGCCTCCTCGGCATGGCGGCTCCGCTCTTCGTGCTCCTCTCCCTATCGTCGTTCCTTCTCCCGACCGGCTATCGACTGACGCGGGAGGGGATCGAGGTAAAATCGCTCGGCGTCGTGCGGAGCCGCCCCTGGAGCGAGATGCGGCGGTTCGAGGTGGACGAGACCGGCGTGTTCCTGAGCCCGTTCGAAAAGCGGAGCTGGCTGGACGCCTACCGCGGTGTCCGGCTCACAATGGAGGACAACCGCGATCAAGTGGTGGGATTCGTTCAAGCACGCCTCGCGCCCGCCCGCCGAAAGTGAGCGGACGCCCGAGGACGACCGGCTGCTCGAGCGCCTCGCCGTGGCGACGGTGCGCTACCGGATGACGGTGCCCGCGATCCTCTTCCTCGAGAGTGTGAAGCCGCTGTCGTTCCTGGGCAGCCAGGCGATGTACTTCTTCGAGCCGATGGTGCGGGCGGTGTTCCGGGTGCCCGACTACGAGCGCTTCGCGGCGATGATGGAGCGCCGGGAAAATCTCGAGGCACTTCTGATCGCGATCGAGCGGCAGGACCAGAGCGAGCGCCGGATCCTGAAAGAGCAGCGTGATGCGAAGCGCGCGGAACGGACAGCGCGCGCGGAAGGAAAGGAACCGAAGTGACCCGAATCGAATCCAGCGACCACGTCGCGACCGTCGTGTCCCAGGATCTGAAGTCAATCCTGGCGACGGACTGCGGCAGCACCACGACCAAGGCGATCCTGATCGAGCGCCGCGGCGACGAATACCGATTGATCGTGCGCGGAGAGGCCCCGACCACCGTCGAGGCCCCCTTCGAGGACGTGACCCGCGGCGTGCTGAACGCGATCATGGAAGTGGAGGAGCTGGCCGGCCGGAAGATTCTGGACGGCGAGCGGATCATCACCCCCCAGAAGGGAACCGAGGGGGTCGACCTCTACATCTCCACCTCCAGCGCGGGCGGCGGCCTCCAGATGATGGTCTCGGGCGTGGTCAAGAGCATGACCGGCGAGAGCGCCCAGCGCGCGGCCCTCGGCGCGGGCGCGATCGTGATGGACGTGATCGCCTCGAACGACGGCCGCCTGCCGCACGAGAAGATCAAGCGGATCCGGCAGCTCCGTCCCGACATGATCCTCCTCTCCGGGGGCGTGGATGGCGGGACCACGTCGCACGTCGCCGAGATGGCCGAGCTTCTGGCCGCGGCCGAGCCCAAGGCGCGGCTCGGGGCCGGCTACGAGCTGCCCGTGATCTACGCGGGGAACAAGGACGCCGCGGGGATCGTGCGGGAGCGGCTCGAGCACAAGACCGCGCTCGTCGTCACCGACAACCTCCGGCCCGTGCTGGAGCGCGAGAACCTCACCCCGGCGCGGGACAAGATCCACGATCTCTTCATGGAGCACGTGATGGCCCACGCGCCCGGGTACAAGAAGCTGATGACCTGGTCGCCCGTGCCGATCATGCCGACGCCCGGAGCGGTGGGGCTCATCATCGAGATCATCGCCCGCGACGACAAGATCAACGTGATCGGCGTGGACATCGGCGGCGCGACGACGGACGTCTTCTCGGTGTTCCAGGGCGTCTTCAACCGCACCGTGAGCGCGAACCTCGGGATGAGCTACAGCGTCTCGAACGTGCTCGCCGAGGCGGGCCTGGCCAACATCCTCCGCTGGGTGCCGTTCGAAATCGACGAGGCCGACCTGCGGAACCGGATCAAGAACAAGATGATCCGCCCGACCACGATCCCCCAGTCGCTCGACGAGCTGGTCATCGAGCAGGCGATCTCGCGCGAAGCGCTCCGCCTGGCCTTCGAGCAGCACAAGATGCTCGCCGTGGGTCTGAAGGGCGTGCAGCAGGAGCGCACGATCTCCGACACCTTCGAGCAGACCGCGAGCGGCGAGACGCTGGTGCGCCTCGACCGGCTGGATCTTCTTGTCGGGAGCGGCGGCGTGCTCTCTCATGCGCCGCGGCGCTCCCAGGCGACGCTCATGCTGCTCGACTCCTTTCTTCCCGAGCATGTCACCGAGCTCGCGGTGGACTCGACCTTCATGGCGCCGCAGCTCGGGGTGCTCTCCACCGTTCATCCGAAGGCGGCCCGGGAGGTTTTCGAGAAGGACTGCCTCATCCGCCTCGGGACCAGCGTGGCCCCGGTCGGCGCGGGGAAGGAAGGGCAGACCGTGCTGCGCGTAATGCTCGAGCGGGCCGGCGGGAAGAAGGAGGAATTCGCGGTTCCGTACGGGTACCTCCGCCTGGTGCCGCTCGCGGACGGGGAGCGCGTGGAAGCGGTGCTCAAGCCGGAGAAGCAGTTCGACGTCGGCGAGGGCAAGGGACGCGAGCGCAAAGTGTCCCTCCGCGGCGGCGTGGTCGGACTGATCTTCGATTGCCGCGGCCGCCGTCCCTTCGCGCTGCCCGAAGACCGGACGCGGCGGATCGCGAAGCTCACGGAATGGAACGAGGCGCTGGGGATCTACCCGAGCGCCGCGGCGCCGGGATCGCCGGCCGCCGCGCCTGCCGCCACGGTGGCGGCCGGGGCCTGACCAACACCATCAGCCGAAGCGTCTAACCAAAGGGGCACGAAGCGTGGCGCACTCCTACACACCGGGTCTCAAGGTCACCGCCTTCACCGTCGTGCGGCGCGAGCGGAAGCTTCCGCTCCCGGGGACGGTGCTCGTCAAGGTCGGCGATGCGGTCAAGGCGGAGACGATCGTGGCGCGCACGGAGCTTCCCGGAAACGTCCAGACGGTGAACGTGGCCAATCTGGCGGGCGTCCTTCCCGAGGATGTCTTGGAAACTCTGGTCAAGCCCGTGGGGTCGCCGCTCACGAAGGGGGAGACCTTCGCCGAGAGCCGCTCCTTCTTCGGCCTCTTCCGATCCAAGGTGGCCTCCCCGATCGACGGCACGCTGGAAAGCGTCTCCAAGGTGACCGGCCAGGCGCTTCTCCGCGAGGCGCCGATCCCGGTCGAGGTGGACGCCTACGTGGACGGGACGATCGTGGAGGTGCATCCGAACCAGGGTGTCACCGTCGAGACGCGCGGGTCCTTCATCCAGGGGATCTTTGGGATTGGCGGGGAGACGAGCGGCACGCTCCAGGTGCTCGCCGACTCGCCGGCGGACCTGCTGCGCGAGACCTCGATCACCGAGAAGCATCGGGGGCACGTGATCGTGGGGGGCTCCCACGTCAACACCGCGACGCTCCGCCACGCCGTGAAGATGGGCGTGAAGGCGATCGTGATCGGCGGGTTCGACGACCAGGACCTGCGCGAATTCCTGGGCTACGACCTGGGGGTCGCGATCACCGGCCACGAGGAGAAGGGATTGACGCTGGTCGTCACCGAGGGCTTCGGGAATATCCCGATGGCGAGACGGACGTTCGATCTCCTGAAGCAGTGCGAGGGGCGGAAGGTGTCGGTCAGCGGGGCCACGCAGATCCGCGCGGGCGTCCTCCGGCCGGAGATCATCGCGCCGCGGCTCACCGACGCGGCCGGAAAGGATGGCGCGCCGGACGCGTCCGAGAAGGGACTGGAGGTGGGCAGCCTGATCCGCGCCATCCGGCAGCCCTACTTCGGACGGCTGGGCAAGGTCACCGCGCTCCCCGCGGAGCTGACTCCGCTCGAGACCGAGGCCAAGGTCCGGGTGCTGGAGGTGGACTTTGGGGACGGGTCCCACGTCCTCCTTCCGCGCGCGAACGTCGAGATGATCGAGTCCTGACGCCATGTCCCGCCCCGCTCCCGACTTGACAGCCCCTGCCGCCGCCACGTAGCTTCGGAGCGTGCCCCTGAGCGAAGCCTCCGGCCGGAGCCGTTCGCCTCTTCCCAGCGTCGCGCTTTTCGTCGCGGCCCTGGTCGCGATCGCTTCGTTCCTCGCCGCCGGGTCTGCGGCCGCGTTCCCGCTTCAGGCCGTGAACACCCCCAACGACCGCGGCCAGAGCGTCAGCCTCTCCTGGACATCGCCCACGCCTCCCCCCGCGCGCTGGATCCTGCTCCGGCGGGAGAGCGGCGGCACGTTCGCCCCGATCGACACGCTGGAGGGAACCGTCCATGCGTTCACGGACGAGAGCGGCGACGGGAAGGGGATCCAGAACGGAACCGCCTACCAGTACCAGCTCCTCGCCGATCCGCCGAATCCCGCCCAGAACTCCGAGGTGTCCGCATCGGCGACGCCGGGGGCCGAGTGGATCGACTCGACCAAGATCAACGTCCTCGTCGTCCTGATGCTCTTTTTCGCGGTTCTCTTCTACTACATCGCCCAGGCGCGCCGCGGGAAGCGCTGGAGATTCCGGACCATCCCCGGGCTGGTCGCGATCGAGGAAGCGATCGGCCGCGCGACCGAGATGGGGAAGGGCGTCCTCTACGTCCCCGGCGTCCAGGACATCGACGACATCCAGACCATCGCGAGCATGATCATCCTCGCGAACGTGGCCCGGATGACGGCGAAGTACGAGACCCACCTCTCGGTGCCGACGAACGCGCCGGCCGTCTACACGGTGGCCGACGAGGTCGTGAAGTCGAGCTACCAGGACGTGGGGCGCGCCGACGCCTATTCGCCCGACATGGTGCGCTACGTGACGACCGAGCAGTTCGCGTACGTGGCGGCGGTCAACGGCATGATGCTCCGCGAGCGCCCGGCGGCGAACCTGCTCCTCGGCGCCTTCTTCGCGGAGTCGCTCCTCCTGGCCGAGACCGGGCATTCGATCGGCGCGATCCAGATCGCCGGGACGGCGAACGTGCACCAGATGCCCTTCTTCGTGGTGGCCTGCGACTACACGCTGATCGGCGAGGAGTACTACGCGTCGAGCGCCCTCCTGTCGAACGAGCCGCTCCTCCTGGGCAGCCTGAAGGCGTCGGACATCGTGAAGCTGATTCTGATCACGGTCATCCTGATCGGGTGCATCCTCGCCACATTCGGAAGTCCGGTCGTCGCCGGCTGGTTCGCCACGCAATGAGGAGGCAACCGTGAAGAACCAGGTCCCGACCATAATCACGCTGGTGGCGGGGCTCTTCTGCCTGATCGGCTTCTTCGTTCCGCACCCGGCGATCCGCACCCTCTACGACGACATTCAGCAGTGGGTCATTGTCATCGTGGGCGCCACCTACGTGCTGGGCGTGGCCAACCTGCTCCGGATCAACCTGGGCCAGGTCTCCGCGCGCGCGCGCGACTGGCCGTTCAAAGTGGTTCTCCTCGCGGGAATGATCGGGACGACCGTCATTGGGTTCTCGGAGGGGACGCGCTACCTGGATCCCACCTCCAAGTTCACCTGGATCTACAACACGTTCTACTCCTCGATGTCGGCGACCATGTTCTCGCTCCTCGCCTTCTTCATCGCCTCCGCGGCCTTCCGCGCGTTCCGGATCCGCTCCTTTGAGGCGCTGCTCCTCGCGATCGCCGCGTTCATCCTGATGATCGGCCGCGTGCCCATCGGCAACGCGATCCACCCCGTGATCCCGGCCGCGGCCGACTGGCTCATGGAAGTGCCGCAGAACGCGGCCAAGCGGGGGATCCTGATCGGCGCGGCGCTCGGCGTCATGGCGACGGGGATCCGGCTCATCCTGGGCATGGAGCGGACCTACGGCGGCCGCGGGGCGGGAGGGACTTCATGAGCCCGGGCCTTTCCTCGCTCAAGAAGCTGGACCGCCGGTGGATCTTCCTCGCGGTGGCGCTCCTGGTCGTGATCCCGCTGGCGGTGGGAATTCGCATCGCGCCGGTGGCGCCCAGCCCGCGCGCCCGGGGCTTCTACGACGCGATCGAGAAGGTGCCCCGCGGCTCCACCGTGCTCCTGGCCGGCGACTACGATCCGTCCACGGTGGCCGAGAACTACCCGATGCACCTGGCCGCGGCCCGGCACCTCATGAGCCGCGACATCAAGATCATCGGGCTCGCCCTCTACCCGGGCGGCCCGCCCCTGACCGACCAGGTGCTCCGGCTCGCCGCCGCGGAGTACGGGAAGAAGGACGGGACCGACTACGTGAACCTGGGTTACAAGGCGGGCAACGAGCTGGTCATGTCGCAGATGGGCTCGAGCATCCCGCGCACGTTCCCGGTGGACCGCCGCGGCGTGCCGATCGACCAGATCCCCGTCATGCGGGGGATCCAGAACTACTCCAGTTTCCCGCTCCTCGTGAGCATCAGCGCGGGCTATCCGGGAACCAAGGAGTGGGTGCAGCAGGTGGTTTCCCGGTACCACCTGCCGATGGTGGCCGGCGTCACCGCGGTGAGCGCGCCCGAATACTATCCGTACCTTCAGACGGGGCAGCTCCGCGGGCTCCTGGGGGGGATGGCCGGCGGCGCCGAATACGAGGTGCTCGTGAAGCACCCGGCGCTGGCCACCCGCGGGATGGACGCGCAGTCCCTCGCCCACATCTTCATCGCGCTCATGATCATCCTCGGGAACCTGGCGTTCCTGGGCGAGGATCGGAGCCGGAGGCGCTAGCGGCATGCAGGTGAGCCCGAACATCGGCGTCTGGATCGCGGCGCTTCTCACGCTGGGGATCTTCTCGTTCCTCTACAAGGACAACCCGGTCTACAAATTCTGCGAGCACCTCTTCGTCGGGGTCTCGGCCGGGTACTGGGTGGTGCTCACCTACTACTCATCCATCAAGCCGAACCTGATCGATCCGCTCTTCGGCGTTCCGTTCGCGATGGACCGGCACCTCCTGCTCCTGATTCCGCTGTTCCTCTCGCTCTTCCTTTTCTCGCGCTTCTTTCCGAAGGGGGACTGGCTCTCCCGCTGGTCGATCGCGTTGATCCTCGGCGTCTACCCGGCGCTCCGAATCACCGGCTTCGCGCAGGGGGATCTTGTCCAGCAGGTGGCGGGGAGCATCCTGCCGCTCTGGATCCCGGGCGATCCCGCGACCTCGTTCAACAACACCCTGCTCGTGGTCGGGCTCCTCGCGACCCTCGTCTTCTTCTTCTTCTCTACCGAGCACAAGGGGGCTGTCGGCGGCGTCGCGCGGCTGGGCGTCTTCTTCCTGATGGTGAGCTTCGGCGCCTCGTACGGGTATACCGTGATGGCGCGCGTCTCGCTCCTCATCGGTCGCGTGATGTTCCTGCTCGACACCTGGCTCGGCGTCGTCCGCTTCTAGGGACGCCGTGCCTCGCCGCTCCGAGCCGGCGGCCGCGATCCGGCTGCCCCACGTCATTCTCTCCGGCTTCGACCAGATGGCCCTCGACGAATCGCTCCTCCGCTGGGCCGCCGCCTCCGACGGCCGCTTCGCCGCGCGCACGTACGGTTGGGCCCGCCCCACGCTGAGCCTGGGGCGGGCCGAGCCGTTTCCGGGGCGCTACGACGCCGCGGCGCTCCGGGCCGCGGGGATCGACGTGGTGCGCCGTCCGACGGGGGGCGACGCCGTGCTCCACGACGAGGAGGTGACGTT
>JBKJXM010000372.1:0-5313 GCA_046716305.1 Candidatus Eiseniibacteriota bacterium | reverse complement strand
GAGCTCTCCCGTGCGTAATTACATCGAGCTGACCAAGCCGCGCATCGTGGCGCTGGTCATGGTGACCGCCCTCGCGGGCGTGGTGGCGGAGGGCTCCCTGCTCCGCGATCCCCTCCGGCTGCTCGTCGTCCTCTTCGCCATCATGATGACGGCCGGCTCCGCGAACGCGTTCAACCAGTACTTCGAGCGCGACCTGGACGCGCAGATGGAGCGCACCCGCATGCGGAGGCCGCTCCCGCTCCACCGGGTGTCGCCCCCGCGGGCCCTCGCGTTCGCGATCGGGATCGGCGCGGTGTCCGTGCTCCTCCTGTTCCTCTTCGGGACGCCGCTCGCCGCCTGGCTCGCCCTGGGTACGACCGTCTTCTACGGCTTCTTCTACACGCTATGGCTCAAGCCGCGCACCGTGCACAACATCGTGATCGGAGGCGCGGCGGGGGCGATGGGGCCGGTCATCGCGTGGGCCGCGGCCACCGGGGGGCTCGCGCTGGCGCCGATCTTGATGTTCCTCGTGATCTTCCTCTGGACGCCGCCGCACTTCTGGGCGCTCGCGCTCTGCCTCCAGGACGACTATCGGAAGGTGCGCATCCCCATGCTCCCGATCGTGAAGGGGGAAGCCGAGACGTACCGGCAGATCGAGCGCTACACCTGGGTGCTCGTGCTGGTCACGCTGCTCATGCCCTTCGCCAAGGCGGGCGGGCTCCTCCTGGCCGCGATCGCGCTCCTCCTGGGAGCCGGGTTCGTGTGGAAGGCGCTCCGCGCGAGGCGCCTCGCCACCGTGGCGGCGGCGCGGGACGTGTTCGCGTACTCCATCGTCTACCTCTTCGTTCTCTTCCTGGGGATGATCGCCGACGCACTCTGGCGCATCCCGCTCCGGACGTAGCGTGGCCCGGAAGATCCCGAACGCGGCGATGGCGCTGGGATTGGCCGTCCTGGTCGCGGTGATGTTCGGCTTCGCCTACGCGAACGTGCCCCTCTTCAAGCTCTTCTGCGAGCGGTTCGGGATCGGGAACACCGGGAAGGCGGCGGTGCGCGGCGGCCCGGGCGGACCCGGCGGCGGCCCGGAACGGATCTCCTCGGCGACCGGCGCGATCCTGAGCCGCGACGTGCAGGTGAAGTTCATGGGCGTGGCCGCGACAGGGCTCCCGGTGCGATTCGGCCCGTCGGTGCCGCTGATCCACGTGGTGCCGGGCCGCCCGGTGCACCTGGACTACACCTTCACCAACCTGAGCGACGATTCGGTCTTCTTCCGCGCCGTCCATTCGGTCGCGCCGATGAAGGCCGCGCGCGAGTTCCAGCTCATCCAGTGCTTCTGCTTTGACGACCAGTCGCTGGGTCCGCGGGAAACGCGCGTCCTGCCGGTCTACTTCGCGCTCTCGCCCCGAACGCCCGCGGACGTGAACGAAGTGCAGCTCTCCTACACGCTCTTCCCGCGGGACGAGAAAGACGTGATGGCCGGCACGGCCCGGAAGGCCAATTGAACGTCGGGGAACACGACGCGGGCCCGCGCGTTGGGGAAGAAGACGCGGCGCGGCGCGCCAAGCTGCGGCGAATACTGGTGTGGCTCTGGCTGATGTGCCTGGTGCTGGGGGCCGCGGGATTCGCCTTCACGCGGTGGATGGCGTCGTTGCCGCCGGGGACGCTGAAGGCGCACTGACAGCTAGGGGGCGTCCCCCGAGTAGACCGCCATGATCCGGCGCAGGAGCTGGATCGCTTCGGGCTTCTTCCGCTGGAAGGAATTCCGGCCGATGATCGAGCCGAAGCCGCCGCCGTCCCGGATGGCGCGCGCCTCGTTCACCACCTCCTCGTCCTGGTCCTTCTTCGCGCCGCCCGAGAAAATCACGATGCGGCGCCCGTCGAAGGTGGACTGGACCACGTGCCGCACGCGCTCGGCCAGGGTGCCGATGGGGATCGCGCTCTTCTCGTAGACCTTCCGCGCCTCTTCCTGCTCGATGTGCTCGCTGGGGAGCTTCACCTTGATGATGTGCGCGCCCAGCTCGGCCGCGATGTGCGCCGCGTAGGCGACCACGTCGATCGCGAGCTCGCCCTGCTTGCTCAGGCTGGAGCCGCGCGGGTAGGACCAGATGACCACCGCCAGCCCGACCCGCTTCGCCTCGGCGCCGAGCGCCTGGATCTGCTCGTACATGCGGCCCGCCTGGGCCGAGCCGGGGTAGATCGTGAAGCCGATCGCCGCGCATCCCAGGCGAAGAGCGTCGGCGACGCTCCCCGTCACCGAGGAGAGCGGATCCTTCTCGTCGTGGAGCACGTCGTGGTTGTTCAATTTCAAGATAAGCGGGATCTCCCCCGCGTACGGCGCTGCCCCCGCCTCGAGGAAGCCGAGCGGCGCCGCGTAGGCGTTGCACCCCGATTCGATCGCCAGCTCGACGTGGTAGCGGGGATCGTATCCCGCCGGATTGGGCGCGAAGGAGCGCGCGGGCCCGTGCTCGAAACCCTGGTCCACGGGGAGGATGACCATGCGGCCCGTCCCCGCGAGGACGCCGTGGTTCATCATGCGGGCGAGGTTGGCCTTGCTCCCCGGGTTGTCCGAGCCATACCACGAGAGTATCTCGCGCACGCGGGTCACGGCGACTCGTGGTGCTCCGGACGACGAGCCGGCGGCGCGGCCCTCGGCGACGGTGGCGTTGGGGTTCATGGGGCGGAGTATAGGTCGGCCGCCGGGGGTCGGGCAACTACAGCGTGGCGTAGCGGGCCGCGCCGATCACCGAGGCGCGATCGTTCAGCACGACGTGGACGGGGATCGGCTCGAGGAGCGCCCGGAGCGGCTCCTTGGCGAGAAAGGCCTCGCGGAACGTGGCGCTCTTCAGGGCGGGCAGGATGCGGGGCGGGATCCCGCCGCCCAGATAGACCCCCGAGCGGGCGAGGCCGCGGAGCGCGATGTTGCCCGCCTCCGCGCCATAGACCCCCACCATTAGATCCAGCGAACGCTCACACGCGGCGCAGGTGCCGGCGAGCGCGTGTCCGGAGATGGTCGCGGGAAGGAGGTCGGGGCCGCTCTCGCGGACGTGCCGGGCCATCGCCGCCTCCGATCCGTCCATCGCGTGGAGGATCCGCGCCACGTTGACCAGCCCCAGTCCCGAGAGGACGCGCTCGACCGAGACCCGGCCATGCTCCGCGCGGAGGGCGCGGAAAACTTCGATCTCCAGATCGGTCCGGGGCGCGAAGTCGGCGTGTCCGCCCTCCGAGGGAACGGGGATCAGCTCGCCCCCGTGGCGCAGGAGGATCGTCTCCCCCAGGCCGGTGCCGGCGGAGACGATCGCCGCGTTTCCGTCGGGGGCGGGCTGGCCCGGGAGGATCGGCTCGAGGTCCGCCGCGGAGAGAGCGGGGATGGCGTACCCCGCGGCCACGAGATCGTTGATCACGTGCGCGCGCGGCACGCCGGCATGCCGGGCCAGCTCGCGCTCGTCGGCGATCCAGGGGACGTGCGTCCCCACGCCGCGTCCTCCGGCGACCGCTCCCGCGAAGCCGATCGACTCGGCCGCCAAGGGCTCCGGATGCCGATCCCGGAACGCGTCGATCATCGCTTCCAAAGTGGGGAAGTCGGCGCTTCGGTAGGCCTGGAACGCGAGGGGTCCTCCGACGCGTCCGCGCCCCGCCGCGGGAATCAGCGCAAGGAGGGTCTTCGTCCCGCCGGCGTCGCCCGCCAGGATGAGGCCCTTCATGCCTCGATCATCGCGCGCGCGATACGGGCCGCCTCCTGGAAGGTGGGGTTGGGCTCCTGGCGCTGGATCTCCCCGACGATGGCGGCGGCGAGATCCCGATGGCTGAAGGGCGCCTGGACGGACGCCTCCCGCGGCGCGAGCCACTCGACGAGCGCGGTCGTCTCGCGGGCCCGGTGCTCGACCCTGACGTCGAGGGGATGGACCCCCGCGGCGCGCAGATGGACCCACCGGAGAACGGCGGCCGGCTCTGTCTCGTCGCGCTCGAACACCACGTCGACCGGGCCGTGCGCGCTCGTGAATCGCCACCGGGTCCCATCGCGCGACTCCAGCCGCCACGCGAGGCGGCTCGCCAGCCATCCGGCGAGGAGCCACGCGGTGGACGGGGGAGCCGCGCCGCCGTGCGCGATCTTCAGATCGCGGAGCGATCCCAGGGCGCGCGCCGCGTCGGGCGCGTCGAAGATCTCGGCGACCAGGATGCGCCAGGGCTCGAGGCGCGCCCACGCGAGATCGCGCATCGGCGCGCCGCCCCGCCCGGTCCGCTCCCAGATCTCCACCAGCGCCGCCGGCTCCTCTTCGAGGCAGCTGTCCGCGATCACCAGGTCGGCCTTGGCGGCCAGCGCCGGGACCCACGCCGGCTCGGGCCCGGGCACGAGCGAGAGGAGGATCACGGGGAGATCTCCGATCAGGAGCGATCGAACCGCGCTCGGGACCAGGGCGACGCTCGCATCGGTCCACTCCAGCACGATCTGCTCGGAACAAACAAAGCCTGCGGCGCCCTCGCGCACGTGGCAGAGCGCGGTCGCGCGGGCCGTGAGCCGAGGGGAGCTGGACGGCGCTTCTCCGGCGCGCTGAATCCGGAAGAGGCGCGCTGGATGCAGCCGGGCCATATCGCCGAGGACGGCCGCAAGGCTCCCGGACCGGACGGGGTCGAGCGGCACGACCACGTTCGCGAGCGCGGCGCGGTAGAAGGCGTTCGACCCGGGCGGCGACTTCCACATCGAGCGCATCTCGTGCTCGAGCGCCGTGGCGTCGAAGTCGCGCCGCCCCTCTTCGCCCAGAAGAAGGAAGGGATCGCCGGCTCCCGGCGCGGCACCGGCCGGTATCGACGCGGCACTCACACCCGGTACCAGAAGCGGCCGTCCCGCTCGATCAGCTCGTCGGCCTCGCGCGGGCCCCAGGTGCCGGCGGCGTAGGGCACGAGCGGCGGCTCTCCGGTCTCCACCCACGCGCGGGCGATGGCGTCCACCCGCTCCCACGCCAGCTCCACTTCGTCCTCGCGCGCGAACAGGGTCGAGTCGCCCAGGTTGCAGTCGAGGAGAAGGCGCTCGTACGCGTCGGGCGGCTCGGCGCCGAACGCGGTGAGGTAGTTGAAGTCCATCCGCACGGGCTGGATGCGCAGCGTCTGCCCCGGGGCCTTGGTCCCGAACGATAGCGAGATCCCCTCGTCCGGCTGGATCCGGAGCCGGAGCACGTTCGCCTCGAGCGGCCCGAGCCCCACCGCGCGGAACAGGGAGTACGGCGGGCGGCGGAACGCGATCGCGATCTCGGTCGCGCGCTTGGCGAGGCGCTTTCCGGAGCGCAGGTAGAAGGGCACGCCGGACCAGCGCCAGTTGTCCACCTCGAGCTTCACGGCGAG
>JBKJXM010000371.1:0-4229 GCA_046716305.1 Candidatus Eiseniibacteriota bacterium | reverse complement strand
ATCAGGAGGAGGGCGCCAAGGGCCACTGCATAGGGTCGCATTGTCACCTCCCATGTGGGCCGCGCGCGGCGCGGCGTGCCTTCGCATCAGCCGTGGACAGGGTTGGGCGTTCGGGGCAGTCTACGCTGGGGAGGGGACCGCCCATGATCGAAATCCAGGGGCTCGTGCGCCGCTACGGCGACGTCGAGGCCGTCTCCGGGCTGACGCTCGCCATCCCGGGCGGGCAGGGTTCTGGGCGAATTGGAGGGTGGTGCGTGCGGCGCGGGAGGCTGAGGCGGTCTAGGTTACCTATCTTCGGTCTGGTACTCCTCAGGGCGAATGTGAAGCCGATCGATCTTGTAAAGGAGCGTGGTGCGCTTCATCCCGCCCAGACTACGTGCGGCATCGGCCTTATTGCCTGCGTGGGCCCGGAGTGCTTCCAGAATTCGTGAGCGCTCCTCAGCCGTGGCGTCGTCTCGGCCACGAGCTTCTCGTAGCGCTGCAGGAGATTTCCTCCGAAGCTTGGGCAAGAATGCGTCTCGCCCGAGAACCGCCCCGCTTTCGGCCATCACCACTGCTCGAGCGACTTCATTCTTCAACTCGCGGACGTTACCTGGCCACGCATAGGCGCAAAGCAAGGGCTCTACGTCATCGGACACGGTTAGTTTCTTGCGCGAAGCGGCCACCGCTTCGGCGAGGAAGAATCGGAATAGCGCCCGGATATCCTCCTCCCTCTCACGGAGAGGCGGCACCTTGACGACCACGCCCTCTAGCCGGAAGAAGAGATCTCTGCGGAAGAGTCCACGCTCCACCATCTCATCGAGGTCGGCATTGGTCGCCGCTACGATACGGACGTCAATCGAACGGACCTCGTCGCTGCCGACGCGCCGAAGCTCTCCGGTCTCGAGCACGCGGAGGAGCGTAGCCTGAGTCGAGAGGGGCAACTCGCCGATCTCAACCAGGAAAATCGTTCCCTTGTCCGCCGCCGTGAACAGGCCTTCTCGCAATGCAATCGCACCTGTGAATGCGCCTCGCTCATGACCGAAGAGCTCGCTCTCGATCAAACTGGCCGAAATCGACCCGCAGTTGACGGGAAGGAACGGCATCTTGCGCCGGTCGCTCATTCGGTGCAGCGCGTGAGCGAGCAGCTCCTTC
Source organism: Candidatus Eiseniibacteriota bacterium (assembly GCA_046716305.1). Classification (GTDB taxonomy): domain Bacteria; phylum Eisenbacteria; class RBG-16-71-46; order SZUA-252; family SZUA-252; genus DASQJL01. Next base: position 3,095 of record JBKJXM010000371.1, on the reverse strand, counting down.
CCGACGCCGCTTGGCCCGCAGATCAGAACCGGGATCTTGCTCGGTGCAATGCTCTGAATCGTGGCAACCGCCTCGCTTACTTCCGGGCTGCTGGTGATAATGCCGAATCGCAAGGCGCCGCGGTCCAGGTTGGAGATCTCAGCTAAGGCGGCCACCCCAGATTCAACGCCGAGCTGCTCCGCCTCCTCCTCGAAGCCCAGGAGGCGGTCGAGAGTGTGCACTTCGTTCTGGAGGCCAATGCGCTCGAAGACGGCCCTCGCTTCCCATAGCTGGAGGCGGCCGATCATTTGGTCGTCACGACCCTTGGATTGCAGGCGCGTCTCGCCGTCCCATGCCAGTACGCGGGCCAGCTCATAGGGAATCTCGTATGACCGCCCGAGGGAAATGCCCTCAATGGCGATACGGTGAGCCTTGGTTGGATTGCCCGCGGCTCGGTGTGCCATCGCTAGAACGCGATGTGTGGCGCACTCTTCATATCGGTCGCTCGTTTCCCGAGCGACGCGCAGTCCGCGCTCGCAAAGGAGAATCGCCTGATTCGAGTCCCCCAGATTGACCAGCGCCTCGGCCAATCTGTGGCAAAGCTCGGGCACGAGGTCGCCGCGTGGGGCTGTCTCCTCGGCAATCTTCATCGCCTGCTGGTAGTGCTCCAGGGCTTTCTTGTATTCCCGCTGACCCAAGTAGCAGTCGCCGAGGTATTCGAGGCAGATGGCTTCCTCGCGGTGCATAAACGCTGCCCGAATATCCGAAAGGATCTCAGTCAGCGCCTGCGATGCCGGCAGATACGCGGATGACATACGGAGAACTCGTGCGCGAAGGAGGGCACACAAGGCACGCTGTTTGGTTAGACTTTCCGAGTCTGCCAGCCGTGATGCATCTTCAATTACCCTCAGCGCTTCGCCACGGCTCGAACTCTTCAGCAGGATCACGGCGAGGTTGACACGAAGGCCCAAAGCCTCCCGACTGGCATTGTTGTCATCTGCAACACTGATCGCGCGATTCAATTCATGGCGAGCAGTAGTCCACATTCCCATGTTCGAGTAAAGAGCCGCCAGAATTCTCGTTGGTGCGAGGGCCTCGAGGGGCGTGCCTAGATCCCAAGTGAAGATGTGTATTGCAGCTCTCAGGTGACTTTCGCACTTCGAAACCTCCCCGGTACGCAAGTACGCATTGCCGAGCAGGCTGTGTACTGATGCCAGAGCACTCAGGGACGCTGAGTTTCTAGTGAGGGTTTGCAGAGCCGCAGATGCCTCATCAATAACCTCCTGCCAGCGCGAGAGACCGGTCAGTGCGATCAGCCTGCACGACGTTACTTCGGGAATTGGCTCGCGAAGACCGGATACGGTAGGGAGAGAAGCTAGAGCGTCCTCGAATCTACCCTGCCTTATGAACTCGTTCGCGGTCCCGAGGACCTCTGGTAGCTCGTATTGACTCATGTCGCTCGGTATTTCAGAGGCGCCTGGACAGCAGGACGGCGAGTGCCAACCAGTCAATTGAACGGAGGGTGCGGCTCGCGTTTCGGAAGGATCTGCTCGAGTACGTGACCCCACGCGATTCAAGCTGCGCCGACAAAGTCTTGGTAGCGCCCTTCGGCGGTGTGGGAGCAGGACCGGGATCCGTGTCCGTAGGATCTCCCAATTGAATTTCGGGTCGGAGCTTGGCGAAAGCGTCAGAGCGGTCGAGTACGGGCGCAAAGGCTAGATAGCTTAGAGCAGCAACTGTAATCGCAAGATGCAAGACTCGGAAGGGGCGGAGCAGGACCTTCATGGGGCACCAGTCCTAGCTGACTTACCGGCACGAACGCCCAAGGGGGGGTACTCAAAACACAAAGGTAACATGAGGCGGAGTGGTTGGACTATTGGGACTACAGGGAGCGCAGAAGCGCTTCCCACGAGTCCAGTAATCATAAAACCCCCAGGCCAAGTTGAGAACGACGCAAACCATTCTACTGTAATGCGTCAGCCAAGTCAAGGCCTCGTTTCCGCGGTAGTCTAGGAGCGTCCGGGCGACCACGCCTCTTTACGGAAGGACCGGGGGATTCTTTGCCCAGGTCCACGTTCCGGGCTACGATCGCCCTTACTGTGGAAGCACCGATCGGAATCGCGGACGAAGCCCAACTTGAGGGGCAGTAGTGTCCCGTATACAAGTTCCAGACAGATACGAGATCGTCTCGGCCCTCGGAGCGGGTGGGTCTGGGGACGTATACCGTGTTCTCGACCGTCTCCTAAATCGCGAGGTTGCACTCAAGATTGTCGGTCCGGACGAGTCCACTTGGCTCAAACGCGAGTTCGATACCCTTCGTCAAATCCGCCACGAAAACCTGACCCGTGTGCTTCTCTGGGAGCCCCTAGCCTCGGGCGGTTCCTACTACACGATGGAGTTTATCGACGGGTCTGATCTCGGCCGAAGTATTGGCAATACCCTGCCAGCGGAGGAGGTGCGGCGTGTCCTCGCGGGAGTGCTCCGCGGTCTTGGCCATCTTCATTGCCACGGTGAGATCCATGGCGACCTAAAGCCGGGGAATGTCCTCCTGGGCTCAGGCGGTGTCGTGAAGGTTGCAGACGTTGGAATGAGAGGAGATGCAAGTTCCCAGGAGTTGGGTAGCGCGACAATCGGCTACACAGCGCCGGAAGTGTGGGCGAGAGAGCCGGCGACTCAGAGAGGCGATCTCTACTCTGTCGGTGTGATCGGGTATGAAGCGCTCACTGGAAAGCATCCGTTCGGAGCAGGAACGGTCCGGGAGGTGCTCTCGGGACAGCTCGAGGGATGGGTACCCTCGCCATTAGCGCATGGGGTGAGCGTTCCGCATGACCTGGAGCGTGCAATCATGCGCGCGCTCGAGCGTGACCCGGAGCTGAGGCAGGCGAGCGCGGACGAGTTCCTTGAAGGGCTCGGAGTGGGGAATCGCCCCGGGGAGATTCTAGGCGGACGCTTCGTCGACAGGGCCGATGAAATGAGCCGCCTGGAGCAGTTTGCGTTTTCTGCCACGCCGAAGACGCCGACGTTGCTTTACATCGCGGGAGCAAGTGGCGTCGGGAAGAGCATGCTACTGAGGGAAGCGGCGGCTAGGAGCGCAAGCTGGCAAGCAAGCCTTCACG
>JBKJXM010000370.1:0-17250 GCA_046716305.1 Candidatus Eiseniibacteriota bacterium | reverse complement strand
CGTGCGATGACGCCCGCCCGCGACGCCGCCGCGCGAGAGGCCGGATTCACGCTCCCCGAGGTGGTCATATTCCTCGTCATCGCCGCGGTGGCGGTGCTCCCGCTGGGGATGCTCTTCGCCAACTCGTCCATCCGCTCCAGCGAGGCGAGGAACGCCACGGTGATGGCGCAGCTCGCGCAGGCGAAAATGGAAGAGCTGGCGGCCGACAAGAGCTCCACATCGCGCGGATTCTCCTACCTGGTCGCGGCGAACTACCCGGCCGAGAACCCGGTCGCCGCGTTCGCGGGCTATTCGCGGAGCGTCGCCTTCGCACCGGACTCGGTCTACGACGGGGTCACCTTCCGCACGGTCAGCGTCACGGTGGCCTTCGCGAGCGTTCCGTCGGTGACCCTGACTACCTGGTTCACCAACTTCTGATGGCCGCCCCGCGCATGGCGTCGGCGCTCCTGACGCGCTGCGGGCTGACCGCCCCCGGACCGCGGGCGCAGGCCGGCTTCACGCTGGCCGAGCTGGTGATCGTGATCGTGATCGTGTCGATCGCCGCGTTCCTGTTCACGGGGATGTTCATCCAGGCGGTGAAGAGCTACCAGTTCGTGGACGTGGAGAAGGAGATGCTGCAGGAGGCGCGGTACGCGGAAGAGCGGATCAGCCGCGAGCTGAAGCGGGTGCGGGGAAGCGCGGACATCACGCAGGCCACCGCGCGCGCGCTGACCTTCGTCGACCGCGAATCGGCGACCGTGAGCATCTCATGGACCGGCGTCGCGGGAGACCCCTTGGTCTATACGAGGGCAGGGACCGCCCGGACCCTGGCATCGGGCGTCGACTCGCTCGCGTTCCGGTACTGGAAGAGCGACGGCACCGCCGCCGTGCCCGTCCTCTCGCCGGCGGCCACCGACATCTGGCGGGTCTCCGTGTTCCTCCGCCTGGCCAAGAGCGGCCAGAGCGTGAGCGCAGCAACGGCGGTATTCGTGAGGTCGCTGTGAGCGGCGCCGCCGTGGGGACGCGCACCCCCCTGCGCCCGCGCGCCGCCACCGTAGCCTCGCGCGTCGACCCCGAGGCCGGCTTCTCCGTCGTGCTCGCGGTCGCCTCGATCCTGATTCTCCTGATCCTGGGGCTCGCGCTGACGTCCTTGGTGGTCGAGGACTCCGACCTGTCGGTGAACCACGTGCGCTCCAACCAGGCCTTCTACGCGGCCCAGGCCGGGGTCGAGTACGCGATGCAGAAGCTGGCGGCGAACCCCACCTGGACTGGCCTCCCCTCGCCCGGAAAGACCGTGGGCGCCGGCTCCTTCTGGATCTCGCCGCCGGACGGCCTGGACGAGAACGGGGCTCCCCTTCCCGCGGGGCGGCTTCGGGTCGTCGCGACCGGCACCGTCGCGGGAGCCACTCGCGCGATCCAGGTGCACGTCCTCGCGGGAGGGATCACGACCTCCGCCGGGACCGGGGTCCAGGGCTATACCGGAGACGGAGGCGCCGCCACCTTGGCCCGTCTCAAGAATCCCGAGGGAGCGGCGGGTGTCGCGGCGAACGGCGACCTCTATCTAGCCGATACCGACAACCACGCCATCCGAAAAGTCGCCTATGCGACCGGAATCATCACGACGGTCGCGGGCACCGGATCCCCGGGCTACACGGGCGACGGCGGCGCGGCCACCGCCGCCAAGCTCAAGACCCCCGAGGACGTCTCCTTCGCCACAAACGGGGACATCTATATCGCCGACACGGGGAACCACGTGATCCGAAAGGTGACCGCGGCCACCGGCATCATCACGACGGTCGCGGGGAACGGCTCCCCGGGCGCCACGGGAGACGGTGGCGCCGCGACGGCCGCTCGGCTCAACTCCCCGCGCGGGATCCAAGTCGCGGCGAACGGGGACCTGTACATCGGCGACCGGTCGAACGACAAGATCCGGAAGGTCACGGCTGCGACCGGAATCATCTCGACCTACGCCGGTACGGGCACCGCCGGCTACTCGGGGGACGGAGGCGTGGCGACCGCGGCGACGTTCCGCCATCCTCAAGGGCTCCACCTCACGTCCGCGGGAGAGCTGTACATCTCCGACTGCAACAACCACGTGATCCGGAAGATCAGCGCCGCGGGAATCATCACTACCTTTGCGGGAACGGGCGTCGCGGGGAACACCGGGGACGGCGGGCTGGCCACGGCGGCCCGCCTGAACTCCCCCGAGGCGGTCCACCTCGTGCCCAACGGCGACATTTACATCGCCAATACCGCGAGCCACGTGATCCGCCGCGTCCGCACGGGGAGCGGAATCATCACGAGGATCGCGGGCACCAGCGTGGCCGGCTTCTCCGGGGACGGCGGTCCCGCGATCGCCGCGCAGCTCGACACGCCGCGCGGGCTGGCGATCGCGCCCTCGGGCATTTACTACATCGCCGACAAGAATAACCACCGCATCCGGCGGGTGGCCGGAGCGATCTCTGTCGTGGCGTGGGTCGAAACGAGGCAATGAGAGGAGCGTCCATGGACAAGACTCCGACGAAATCGTGGTGGGTGCGGATCGCAGAAACCCGGCTCCGCGGTCCCCGGCAGCTCACGGGAGCCGCGTCCAGCGTCGCGCGGATGCTCGCGCCGGGATGGAACGACCTCGTGGGCGTGGACGTGAGCGAGTCGTCGGTCAAGCTGGTCCGCGTGCGCCGCGGGCGGGGCGGGCCGACGGTCACGCGCGCCGAGCGCTCCCTCCGGGGCGAGGGGAACGCGGCGACCGGCCGCACGCGCACCGTCGATGGCCTGCGCGACTTGGTGGATCAGATGAAATGCCGCGGGGCCCTGGCCGCGACCACGATCGGCGGCACCGACATTCTCGTGCGCCGGTTCTCCCTTCCCGACATGAAGAGCTCGGATCTCATGGCCGCGCTGCGCCTGGAGTGCCGGAAACACGTCACCGCGCCCATCGACGAATCGGAGATCCGCTACGAGATCCTCGGTCGCGCGAAGTCGGGCGGATCGACGCTCGACGTGCTGGTCACCGTGGCGCCCCGGCGGAAGATCGAGGAGGCGCGCGAGCTGCTCGAGTCCGCCGGGTTGAAGCCGGTCTGCGTCACCCTCTGGCCGGTCGCCCTGCTGGCCCTGCTGGACGCCGGAGGCGAATCGGCCTCCCCCGACGAAGTGGTCGCCTATCTGGACATGGGCGGCTCCGAGAGCCGGATCACCGTGCTCAAGGGAAGGGAGATCCGCTTCGCACGCGAGCTGGGCGTGGGGAGCGCCACTCTGACCGACGCCCTCCGCTCGATCGTGGTTCCCGGGAAGGGGAACATCGAGCTCACGTACGACCAGGCCGAGGGATTGAAGCGGTCCCTCGGGATCCCGATGGGGCTCGAGGAAGCCTCGAGCACGGGCCGCATCCCGCTCACGGCCGTCTCGGTCATGCTCCGGCCGGTGCTGGAGCGCCTGGTTCGAGAGATGTGGAACTCGTTCGACTACGTGAACGAGCAGTTCCTGGGCGAGTCGGTCACCCGGGTCCTACTCCTGGGCGACGGGTCGCGTCTGAAGAACCTCCCCGAGTACCTGACCGGTGTCCTCAAGATCCCCGTCGCCAGGGCCGATGCTTCCGAACGGGTGATCCCACGCGCGCCGCAGGGCGCGGGGGACCACGCTCCGCTGTCGGAGCTGGGGCTGGGGCTGGGACTTCTGGGGCGGGACGCGATCAACTTCCTCACCCCGCCGGAGACCGGGCCCGCCTTCCGCCTGGCCCAGGCCGTCCCGCAGCAGGTGGCGGCCGGCGCGGCGGTGCTCCTGCTTCTCTCCGTCTCGCTTCCGGCGGAGATGACGGTGATGGGCGAGCGGAACCGCGTCGAAGCGCTGCGCGCGAGCATGGAGGAAGTCCGGCCGCGCGCCGAGGCGCTCCGGCGCTTCCGAGCGGTGCGGGAAGAAGAGACGCGCCTACACGACCTGCTGGCCCGGCTGTCGGGCGGGCAGGTTCTCTGGTCATACGTGCTGCGCGACGTGAGTCAGAGAATCGGCGACAACGCGCGCCTCACGACGCTCGAGGTGGTGGAGTCGACGCCGGCCGCGGGGGCGGCCGTGCCGGCGGGGGAGAGTGGCCGTGAGGTGCGCCTCTCGGGATTGCTTCGCACGGACAGCGAGCGGCCCGAGAAGGTGCTGAGCGAGCTGATGCACTCGCTCGCGCTGTCGCCGATTTTCAGTCAGGTCCGTCTGGAAGGATGCCAGACCGTGACGGCGGGGCTCTCCAGCTTCACCCTGACCGTTCGTGTCGCGGAGTAAGGAGGCTCGTGCCGTCGCCAATTCGCCAGCCGTTCCTGGGTCACCTGGTGATCGTGGCGGTGCTGCTCGCCTCCGTCGCCGCCGTCCGCGCCGTCTACGTGGCGCCGCGGGACCGGCAGACGAAGAGTCTCCGGGTGGAGCGGGAGCGGCTGCAGGGAGAGCTGGCCGATCTCCAGCGCGGGCTCCAGGAGATGGATGCCTGGGAGCGCGCGCACCCGGGAAAGGACGCCTCGCGCTTCGCGGCGCGGCTGGCGCTTCCCGCGCGGGAGATGATCCCCGCGTTCCTGCGCGACGTGACTCCGATCGCCGACCGCTGGCAGGTAGGGACGGAGCTGATCCAGCCGGCGGGAACCTTGATGGACGTGGTGACCGGCGAATCGTCGGGGCGCACGGAGACCTATCGGAGGGCCGAGCTTCGGTTCCGGCTCTTCGCGACGTACAAGTCGCTGGGCGAATACATGCGCGAAGTCGAGGCCATGGAACAGCTCGTGATCGTGCGCTCGGTCGCGGTGCGCTACAACGCGCCGACCGAGCCGAAGCTGTCGGCGGACGTCACCATCTGGCTCTACGGCACGCCGTAGCGCGGGGAGAGCGATGAACTGGGTGCGGGAGCAGGCCAAGCAGGGGATGAACATCCGGACGTACATCCTGCTCGGGCTCCTGGTCGCCTCGCTCGTCTATGTGCAGGGGCTGGACCAGCAGCAGAAGGCAGCCCGCGCCCGCGCCGCCTCCGTCGCGCCGGCCGCCGCGGGGGCCGCGGCCCCCGTGCCGAAGGCGGGACCGTCGACGCCGACCGAGCCGGGGTGGGGCCGCGATCCCTTCGACCGGCGGTTCGGCGTGGGAGGGCCCGCGCCCTCGTCGCCGCAGTCCCGGCAGGCGGGGCGAGAAGAGCCGGCGCTATGGCTACAAGGGGTGATGAACGGCCCCGCGGGAAGGACCGCGCTGATCAACGGCGAGGTGTACCGCGAAGGGGAGCGAGTCGGCTCCCGGGAAGTCTTGCAGATCGGGGCGCGTTCGGTGCTGCTGCTCGACAAGGGCACCGTCACGACGCTCACGCTCAAAGGAGACGGTTCATGAAGCGGATCCTCGCCGCGCTCGTCCTGATCGCCGCGCTCGTCGCGGCGCCATGGAGCGCGCCGGCACAGCCTCAGGGAAGGGCGACGTTCAGCTTCAAGGGGGCCCGCGCGCAGGATGCGCTCCGCTTGATCGCCTCGCAGTTCGGGATGAGCATCGTGATCGGCCGGGACGTTCCCGGCACGCTCACGGCGAACCTGTCGCACGTGACGTTCCTCCAGGCGGTGGAGTACGTGGCGGAGGCGACGGGCGCCGACTACCGGATCGACGGGAACGTGCTGCTCGTAAACCCGGCGGGAGTCACCTCGCGGCTCTTCCGCCTCAGCTATCTGGATCCGTCAGCGGCCGCGGGCGCCGTGCGCGGGCTCCTGAGCGAGAAGGGGACCGCGGAGCCGTTCTCGGGGCGGCCGTCGGGGGCCCTGGGCGTTCCGGCCGGGGGCGGCTTCCTCGCCGAGACCCTGAACGGCTCACGCCTGAACGCGCTCCTCGTCACCGACACGCCGTCGCGCGTCGCGCGGGTGGCGGCGCTGCTCGAGCAGATGGACTCGCGTCCGCGCCTGATCTCCATCGAGGCGAAGCTGGTCGAGACCACCCTGGGCAAGGACGAGAAGCTGGGCGTGGACTGGCAGCTCCGCGCGAGCGCGATGGGCGCGGTCCTGCCCACGACGTTCCCCTTCCCGAAGCGCTCGGGCTCCGGGGATTTCACGGCCACGCCCAACCCGAACAACCAGGTCGGCGGCGTCGGACCGGCTTTCCCGCCCGGGCAGAACTTCCCGTACGCGGATCCCGCCGACTACGTCTTCGGGAAGCTGTCGTTCAAGGATTTTTCGGTCGCGATGGACATCCTGAAGCAGACGTCCAACACCAATCTCGTGTCGGCCCCCACGATCACGACCCTCGACAATCAAGAGGCGGAGATCGTGGTCGGCACCGTGGTGCCGATCGCCAAGTACGAGCGGCTCAAGGAGACCGGCACCCTCGAGATCACCGGCTACGACGAAAAGAAGATCGGCGTCCGGCTCCTGGTCACCCCGCACGTCGCCGAGGACTCGACCATAATCCTGAGCGTGAGCCCCGAGATCAGCGAGATCATCGAATACCGGGGACAGTTCAACGAGCGGCCGGTCACCTCGACCCGTTCGGCCATCACCCAGGTGGTGGTGCGGAGCGGGGAGACCGTCATGATCGGGGGTCTGATCAAGACGGTCGATATGCAGATCGTCCGAAAGGTGCCGATCCTGGGGGATATACCGATTCTGGGGTACCTCTTCCGGCACAAGACGGTCCGGAGAGAGAAGGTGGATCTCATGATCTTCGTCACGCCGCGCCTGCTCGGAGTTTAGGGAGGAGTCGACCGATGGCCCAGGAGCAACCGATCGCGCGGGTGCTGGTGGTGGACGACGAGCCTGACCTCGTCCGCATCTTGGAGTTTGGCCTGAAGGCGGCCGGCTACCAGGTGGATACCGCGAACGACGGGCAGGAGGGGCTGAAGAAGGCCCGGGAGCTGAAGCCCGACATCATCCTCCTCGACCTCATGCTTCCGAAGCTGGACGGGTACAAGGTCTGCCGGCTGCTCAAGTTCGACGAGCGCTACAAGCACATCCCGATCATGATCCTCTCCGCGCGCACGCAGGAGGGGGACCAGAAGCTGGCGAACGAGATGGGGGCGAACCGGTTCATGACGAAGCCCTACGAGTTCGCCGAGATCCTCGAGCACATCAAGGCGCTGCTCAAGCAGTCCGCGGCCGCCAGGTAGCGGCGCCCGCGGCGCCGCATCGTCGTATGCGCCGAAATCCCGCTTGACCGCTTTGCCCGCCGCCCCTAGCGTCTTCTGACCAAAGCGCTTCCGACCAACGACGATAGGGACCCTTCGTGAACCGCGCCATCGACACCGCTCCGGCCTCCGGGGACGCCGCCACCACGCCCGCACGCATCCACGATTCCATTCTGGAGACGATCGGGAACACGCCGCTCGTCCGCCTGCGGAACATGACCCGCGACTGCAAGGCCGAGGTCGTGGCCAAGCTGGAGTACATGAATCCGGGCGGTTCGGTGAAGGATCGGATCGCGGTCGCGATCGTGGCCGATGCCGAGGCGAAGGGGCTCTTGAAGCCCGGCGGCACGATCGTGGAGGCCACGTCGGGGAACACCGGCACGGGCCTCGCCATCGTGGCGGCGGTCAAGGGCTACCGCTCCATCCTGGTCATGCCGGACAAGGTGAGCCGGGAAAAGATCAATCTCCTGAAGGCGTTCGGCTCGGAGGTCATCATCACGCCGACGGCCGTGCCTCCCGACTCGCCGGAGTCCTACTACGAAGTGGCGCGGCGTCTCGCCCGCGAAATTCCGGGCGCCTACCTCGCCAACCAGTACTACAACCCCACCAACCCCGAGGCCCACTTCCGGAGCACCGGCCCCGAGATCTGGGGGCAGACGGGCGGGAAGATCGACTACTTCGTGGTGGCCCTGGGGACGGGCGGCACGGTGAGCGGCACGGCGAAGTACCTCAAGTCCCAGAATCCCAAGATCCGCGTGATCGGAGCCGATCCGGTCGGGTCGATCCTCAAGGATTTCTTCTACACCAAGCAGATGACGCAGGCGCACACCTATAAGGTCGAAGGGATCGGCGAGGACTTCATCCCCGGCACCATGGACTTCTCGGTCATCGACGAAATCCAGCAGGTGAACGACTTCCAGTCGCTCAACACGGCGCGAAAACTCGCGCGGGAGGAAGGAATCCTCGGCGGCGGCTCGTCGGGCACGGCGCTCTTCGTGGCCCTGGCCGTGGCGCGCCGCGCGAAGGAAGGGGAGCGGGTGGTCGTGCTCATCCCGGACACCGGCGAGCGCTACCTGACCAAGGTGCATTCGGACGAGTGGATGCGGGACAACCGTCTCCTCGATTCCAGCGCCGTCACCGTGGCGGAGGTGGTGCGCGGAAAGCGCGATCACATCCCCGGCATCGTGTCGGTCGGATTCGACGAGACCGCCTCGCGCGCGCTCGATCTGATCAAGGAGTTCAACATATCGCAGCTCCCGGTCTTGAAAGACGGGGCGGTGGTCGGATCGATCTCCGAGGGTGCCCTGCTGCAGAAAGTATTGAGCGGCCAGGCGCAGGGGGACACGCGGCTCGAATATCTGATCGAGAAGCCGCTCCCCACCATCCCCATGGACGCCCATCTGCCGCGGATCATGAAGCTGTTCGCCACGAGCAACGCGGCGGTCGCGGTGGACGAGAGCGGACGCCCGGCGGGCATCCTCACCCGCTTCGACCTCCTCGAGTACGTCGCGCCCTAGCGATGGGATTCTCCACCGACGCCATCCATGCGGGGCAGGAGCCCGATCCCACCACCGGGGCGGTCACGGTCCCGATCTACCAGACCTCCACCTACGTCCAGGAAGAGCTGGGGAAGCACAAGGGCTTCGAGTACGCGCGCACGCAGAACCCCACGCGATTCGCGCTCGAGCGCTGCCTCGCCGCTCTCGACCGCGGGGAGCGCGGGTTCGCATTCGCGTCGGGGATGTCGGCGATCACGGCGGTCCTGAATCTCCTCAAGGCCGGGGACCACGTGGTCTCCTCGAACAACATGTACGGCGGGACGTTCCGCTTCTTCGACCAAGTGATGGCGACCTATGGCGTCACCTTCACGTACGTGGACACCTCCGACACCGCGGCCGTCACGGGGGCGTTCCGACCCAATACGCGGCTCCTCTATGTCGAGACCCCGACGAACCCGTCCATGATCATCTCCGACCTCCGCGCGCTGGCCGCGGTGGCGCGCGAGCGCGGGGCGCTCCTCTGCGTGGACAACACCTTCATGACCTCGTACTTCCAGAGACCGATCGAGCTGGGGGCCCACCTCGTCGTCTACAGCACGACCAAGTACATCAACGGCCACAGCGACATGATCGGGGGCGCCGTCGTCTCGAACGACGCCGAGGCGTCGAAGCGGCTCCAGTTCCTCCAGAACGCCGTGGGCGCGGTGCCGGGTCCCTTCGACTGCTTCCTGGTGCTCCGGGGACTCAAGACCCTCGCGGTCCGGATGGACCGCCACGAATTGAACGCCCGCGCCATCGCGGAATGGCTGGTCAAGCATCCGAAGCTCGAGAAGGTGTACTACCCCGGCCTCCCGAACCACCCGGGGCACGCCCGCCACAAGTGCCAGGCGACGGGCTTCGGCGGCATGATCGCTTTCGAAACGGGAAGCGTGGAGCGCGGCGCGGCCGTGCTCCGAGGCACGCGGCTCTTCGCCCTCGCCGAGAGTCTCGGCGGCGTCGAGAGCCTGATCAGCCACCCCGCCTCCATGACCCACGCGTCCGTGCCCCGCGTCGAGCGCGAGAAGGCCGGTCTAACCGACGGCTTGGTAAGGATTTCGGTGGGGATCGAAGACCTCGAGGATCTGCTGGGCGACCTGGAGCGGGCGCTCGCTGCTCTCTAAGGTAAGAACCTCCTTGACACCCCCGGAGTGACTCCGTAGTGTCTGCCGCCGTTCTGCCTTGGCGTGTCCAGGTGGAGAAAGTGGGCTACACGACGGGACATACGGGAACCACCAGGCACCGCTGTGATCAGTGGTGTTTTGCTTTATATGGTGATTCTGGGCACTTTGAGTCGATGCGACAGCAATCACGGAAGGAGGTGATAGCAGGATGAAGAAGCTTCTAACCGTCACGCTGATGTTCGTGTTCGCGCTGGCGCTGGTTCTGGCGATCGGATGCAGCAAGAAGCAGGAGCAGACGACCACGGAGACCGGTACCGGCATGGAGCAGACAACCCCGCCGATGGATACGACGGGGATGGCCGACACGACGGGGATGATCCACTAATCCTGCGGGCGTCAGACCCGGGGGACCCGGGTCACGCTACTTACTTCGTTCGGGATTCTGCAGCTCGCATCGAGTAGCGCGTCGTACATGGCGGAGGGGAAGCGGACGCTTCGGCGCCTGGCTTCCCCTTCCGTTTGTCCGGTGCGGGATCGGGGAGGAATGGATGGCGGCTGACAACTCGTTCGACATCGTCTCCGAGGTGGACTTCATGGAGGCGTCGAACGCGGTCCAGCAGGCGATGAAGGAGATCCGCCAGCGGTTCGACTTCAAGGGAAGCGCGAGCGAGATCACGCTCGAAAAGGAGACACTGACGCTGGTCTCGGACGACGAGAACAAGCTCAAGTCGGTGGTGGATATCCTCCAGGGGAAGCTGGTCAAGCGGGGCGTCTCGCTCCGGTCGATGGAGTATGGCAAGGTGGAGCCCGCGGCCAAGGGCACCGTCCGCCAGGTGGTGACGATCCAGAAGGGGCTCGGAGTGGAGAAGGCGAAGGAGATCGTCAAGTTCATCAAGGGGACCGGCATCCGCGTGCAGGCGCAGATTCAGGAAGACCAGGTCCGCGTGATCGGGAAGAAGCGCGACGACCTGCAGGCGATCATCCAGGCGGTCAAGGGGCATGACTTTGGCGTGGATCTTCAATTCACGAACTACCGCTCCACGTGATGCGGGCGTGACCTGGATCGGGCTGGCGCGACCCGCGGCGGCGCGCCCCGTGGCGGCGGCCGTTGCCCTCGCCCTGTTCCTCATGGGTGCGGGCGCCGCCGCCAAGGAGCGCGAATGGCCGGCGCCGGCCGGGCATGTGAACGACTGGGCCCACGTGATCGATCCCGCGTCGGCCGACTCGATCGAGGCGCTCGCGGTAGAGCTGAAGCAGAAGACCGGGGCGGAGCTGGCCGTGGTCACCGTCCCGGACCTGGGCGGACGGGAGATCGAAGAAGTCGCCACGGATCTCTTCACGCGCTGGGGGATCGGGCGCAAAGGGGAGCACGACGGCGTTCTCATCCTGCTCGCGCTCGAGGAGCGCCGCGTGCGGATCGAGCCGGGCTACGGTCTCGAGGGGCCGCTGCCCGACGGGCGCCTGGGCGGGATCATCCGCCGCGTGATGGGCCCCGACCTCTCGGCGAACCGCTTCGGCCCGGGTCTCCTCAAGGGAGCACGGGCGGTGGCGGCTGCGATCGCGCAGGAGAAGGGGGTCACCCTGACCGGAGCGAGCGGCGTCGTTCCTCCGCCGCCCGATGGCGGGGAGATCGGCAAGGCTGGGGTTCTGCTCCTCATCTTCATCCTGATGGCCTTCGGCGTGCTCGGCTCCATCTTCAGCCACGCCAACCGGGGACGGCGCGGGTGGTCGGGGCGGCGCGGCGGCTGGTATGGTCCCTGGGGCGGTGGCTTCGGCGGCATGGGAGGAATGGGGGGCTTCGGCGGTATGGGGGGATTCGGGGGCGGGCGCGGCGGCGGCGGTTTTGGCGGGTTCGGTGGCGGCATGAGTGGCGGAGGCGGCGCGAGCGGGCGGTTCTGACGGGCCCGCGCCTCGCGGCGCCACGGGAGAAGGAGAGCAAGCGAAAGCATGTGGCCCAAGCGATTTGATCCGACGGATGCGGCCCAGGAATCGGTGGCGGCCGCCCGCACCGCCGTGGGGGAGCGGCTCCTCGCGGCCGCGCTCTACGGCAGCGCGGCCCGCGGGGAGTTCGACTCCGCGCGCTCCGACGTCAACGTCATCTTCGTGTTCACGGCGTTGGGAACGTCCGAGCTGGAAGCGCTCCGCCACGCGAATCGGACGTGGGTCCAGCGCCGGGTCGTCCGGCCCCTCCTGCTCACGCGGGCGTCCCTGGAGCAGTCGCAGGACACCTTTCAGCTCGAGTATCTCCTGCTCCCCGAGTGGCACCGGACGCTTCACGGCCCCGATCTCTTCGCGTCCATCGGGGTGGAGCGGACCGCGCTGCGGAGCGAAGTGGAGCGTATTCTTCGCGCGCAGGTCCTGGGGCTGGCCGTGAGCTACGTCGCGCTGGCGAACACGCCGAACGGGGCGCGGCAGTGGGCGACCGAGGCTTCGCGCTCGATCGGCGCTTCGGCGTCGGGACTCCTGCACCTGGTGGGGGAGCCCCTTCCCGCGCGGCGCGCGGATCTGGCCGAGCGTTGCGCGGCGCGCTTCGGCGTCGACAAGGAGGCGCTCTGCGCGCTCCTCACGCGTGACCCCGGGGGGCCTCGCATGGAGGCGACCCGGCTCCTCGACTCGGCGCGGCTTCTGGTCGAGCGTCTTCTCGAAGCGTCGGAACAGCTGGACCGGCCCAGGACCTAAGGAGGAAGTTCGATGGCTTCTCGCGGGAATTCGATGCGGGTGATCGGGATCGCGCTCGTGGTCCTCATCCTCGGAGCGATCATGGTCGCGATGTACGTGCGCGCGACCTACAACGACCTGGTCGGGATGCAGGAGCAGGCGAAGACGGCCTGGGCCCAGGTGGAGAACCAGCTCCAGCGCCGGAACGATCTGATCCCGAATTACGTGGAGACGGTGAAGGGATACGCGAAGCAGGAGACCACCATCTTCACCGCGATCGCGGAAGCCCGCGCGCGCATGGCGGGCGCGCGGAATCCGGCCGAGACCATCGCCGCGAACAATCAGCTCGAGAGCGCCCTCGCGCGCCTCCTGGTCGTCGTGGAGAACTATCCGGAGCTCCGCTCCAGCGAGAACTTCATGCGGCTCCAGGACGAGCTGGCGGGAACCGAGAACCGAATCGCGACCGAGCGGATGCGCTACAACGAGGTCGTGCGGGAGTACAACATCCGCATCCGGCGCTTCCCCGCGAATCTGGTGGCCGCGGCGTTCAACTTCCAGCCGATGCCGCTCTTCGAGGCTCCCGAGGCCGCGAAGCAGGTGCCGCAGGTGAAGTTCTAGCTAGATTCTGGTACGTTGACGACGCCGCGCGGTGCGCGGTGAGGATGGGAGGGCTTCCCATCGGGGAAGCCTGGGAAGTCGGTGCGAATCCGACACGGCCCCGCCACTGTAAGCGGTGACGAGAGCGGCATCATGCCACTGGGGAGACCCCGGGAAGGCGCCGCTCGAGGATGACCCGCGAGTCAGGAGACCGGCCCCTCCTCCAGTTCCGACCCATCCTTCGAGAGGGAGGATCATGGGACCGCTCTGCCGCCTCGTCCGCTTCGCCGCTCTGTCGCTGCTCGCCGGGTTGACCGTCACATCGCCGCAGGCTCGAGCTGAACCCGAGGCTCCCGATTCCATCGACGTGCCGCGCTACCGCCTCCAGCCGGTCGTGGTCACCGCCGAGCGTATCCCGGTTCCGCTTGACCGCGTTCCTTCCGACGTCACCGTGATCGGCCGCGCCCGGCTCGCGCGCAACCAGGCTCCCTTCCTCGCCGACGAGCTGCGCGAGGTGCCCGCGGTCGACGTGCAGCGCTCCGGCTCGCCCGGGAAATTGACCGACGTGCGGCTGCGCGGGGCGGATCCACGCCACACGCTCGTCCTCTTCGACGGCATCCCGCTCAACGGCCCGTGGGCCGGCACGTTTGACTTCGCGGACCTTCCCGGCGCGGGCTGGGGGCAGGTCGAAGTGATGGGCGGGCCTGCTTCCTCGCTCTACGGCTCGGGCGCGGTGGGCGGCGTGATCCAGTTTCTCAGCCCCACCGCGGTGGATGACACGCGCTTGCGCGCCGGCGCCGAGTACGGCGAGCGACGGACGGCGCGGCAGTCGCTGGAGTGGAACGGCGCCCGGGGCGCTGGCGTCGCCGGAGCCTACGCGAGCCGCCTCACCTCCGAGGGGATCGGCCCGCGCGACGCGTACTCGGGCCTCGCCGCGCGCGTCCACGGGATCGTTCCCATAGGCGATGACCGGCTCCGCTTGAGCGGGCTCTTCACGCGCGGGACGAAAGAGGTGCCGTTCGACTATCGCTTCGACGCGACCGACTTCACGACGCACCAGGTCCTGGACCCGAACTCGGAAGAAAGGGACCGCGTGGCCGCGGGACGCGTCGCCTACACGCGGCCGATCGGGCGCCGGCTCACCGTGGAGAGCGAGCTGTCCGCGTTTTTGGGGGCGATCCGCTACCAGAACCGCCCGGACACCGCGGGCGGCGATTTCGTGGACGCCGACCTGGACAACCAGCGCGCCATCGCGGCCCTCCGCGCGCGCGTCGCGGCCGGACCGGTCGGTGCCTTGATCGGCGCCGAGTACCGGGCCGAGAACGTGACGCGGGACGACGATTCCCAGTACGGAGGATTCCCCTCGGTCTCGAACCTGGACAAGGACGTGCACACGCGATCCCTCTACGCGCAGCTCCACGGGGAGTGGAAGCGACTGCTGCTGGACGCGGGCGTGCGGGTGGACGACCACTCGCGCTACGGAGCGACCGGGGTTCCGCGCGTTGCGGTGGGCGTGCCGATCGCCGAAGCGGGGCTCAAGCTGCGCGCGGGCTACGGGCGGGCGTTCACGGCGCCCACCCTGAGCGACCTCTACTATCCTTTCTACGGCTCGGAGACGCTCCGCCCCGAGCGCTCGCGCACGTGGGAAGCGGGCGCCGACGGAAGCTGGCTTGACGGAAAGGTGGAAGCCCACGCCACCTGGCACAGCACCCGGTTCCGCGATCTCATCCAGTCGAACTCGTACTTCGTCGCCGACAACATCGGCCATGCCCGGATCGAGGGGGAGGAGTACCGGATCGCCGTGACCCCCTGGAAGCGGCTCACGGTCGGCGCCCGCGCGGCGCGGCTGATCGCGAAGCGCCTGGATTTGCCGGCCGGGTCCGATAACCGGCTTCCGAAGCGTCCCACCTGGCGCGCGGGCGTCTCGGCCGACGTGACCGCCGCTACCGGCGTGACGCTGGACGCGGTGCTCCGCTGGGTCGACTCGACCGTCGACCCCTTCGACTTCACCGACGCCCGCGGGCGCCGGCTGACCGGCGACACTCCCGGCTATGCGGCTTTGGACCTGGGCGCCGTGGGCTCGCTCGCGCGGTGGGTCCCGGCCGAGGCGCGGCTCCGGGTGATGAACGCCCTCGACCGCGACTACTCGGAGGTGAAGGGGTACCCGGCGCCGGGGCGGACGGTCATGGTGGGCCTTGCGTATACGCGTTGACATGCTCCGGCGGCGGTGATTTGCTCCAGGGTCTATGGCTACCTACGAGAATCTGACCGTCGAGATCAGCGAGCCCGTCGCCCGCGTCACGATCAACCGTCCCAAGGTGCTGAACGCCTTGAACGAGAAGACCGTGCGCGAGATCCGCGAAGTGTTCTCCTCCCTGGGCGACGCCCGGGAAGTTCGAGTGGTGATCCTGACCGGCGCCGGGGAAAAGGCTTTCGTGGCCGGCGCCGACGTTAACGAGCTGGCGAAGATGACGCCGCTGGGCGGGGAGGCCTCCTCCCGCCTCGGCCAGGAAGCGCTCTGCGAGATCGAGTCGCTCGGAAAGCCGGTCATCGCCGCCATCAACGGCTTCGCCCTGGGGGGCGGGCTGGAGCTGGCCTTGGCCTGCCACTTCCGCTTCGCCGCCGACACCGCGAAGATGGGCCTGCCCGAGGTGGGCTTGGGAATCATTCCCGGGTACGGCGGCACCCAGCGGCTTCCGCGCATCGTGGGATTGGGGATCGCGCTCGAATTGATCACGACGGGGCGCACCATCGACGCCGCTGAGGCGCTCCGGATCGGCCTGGTCAACGCGGTGCTCCCGGCTGCGGAGCTCATGCCGCACGCCGAGAAGGTGGCCGGGGAGATCATTTCCAAGGGGCCGCTCGCCGTGCGCTGCGCGATGGACGCGGCGATCCGCGGGCTCGACGCCACCCTGGAGCAGGGTCTGGCGCAGGAATCGGCCTATTTCGGACTTCTCTCCGCGACCACGGACATGCGCGAGGGTTTGACCGCCTTTCTCGAGAAGCGGAAGCCCGCCTTCGGCGGGGCCTGACGCCCCGCAAGAGCCCGCTCTTGGAACGCGTGGCCATCGTGGCTTCGGCGCGCACGCCCATCGGAAAATTTCTCGGGAGCTTCGCCGAGATGACTACCGCCCAGCTCGGCATCGCCGTGACGCGCGGGCTCCTCGAGCGGTCGGGATTCGCCCCTTCCGACGTGGACGAGCTGATCTACGGCTGTGCGCGCCAGGCGGGCGGCGGGCCCAACGTCGCGCGGCAGGTGCTCATCGGCTCGGGCATTCCCCGCGAGCGCCCCGCCTTCACCGTGAACCAGGCGTGCGGCTCGGGCCTCCAGTCGATCCTCCTCGCCGCCGACCACATCCGGCTGGGCCAGGCGCGCGTGGTGCTCGCGGGAGGAACCGAGAACATGACGCGCGTCCCTTACTTTCTCGACCGCGCGCGGCTAGGCTACCGACTGGGGAACGCGCCCCTGGTGGACGGGATGTACAAGGACGGCTTCCTCGATCCCATCTGCGGCATGCTGATGGGCGAGACCGCGGAGAAGCTGGCCGACATGTACTCCATCCCGCGCGAGGAGCAGGACGCCTACGCACTCGAGAGCCAGCGGCGCGCCGGGGCGGCGATCCAGGAGAAGCGCTTCGAGCGGGAGATCGTCCCAGTGACGGTGCCCGGGAAGAAGGGGGACACCGTCGTCGCCAAGGACGAGCACCCGCGGCCCGACACCACGCCCGCCGAGATCGGAAAACTGCCCTCCGTTTTCCGCGAAGGCGGCACCGTGCACGCGGGGAACTCCTCGGGCATTACCGACGGCGCGTCCTCGGTTCTGGTGGCCTCGGAGTCGGTGGTGCGGGAGCGCGGGCTCACGCCGCAGGCGTGGGTGGGACCGAGCGCGACGGTGGGCGTGGACCCCGCCATCATGGGGATCGGTCCGGTGCCCGCGGTGAAGGAAGTGCTCGCGGCGGCGAAGGGGCGCGCTCTCGGCGACTACGAGCTGATCGAGCTGAACGAGGCGTTCGCGGCCCAAGTGCTCGCCTGCGACCGCGAGCTCAAGTTCGACCGCTCCCGGCTCAACGTGAACGGCGGCGCCATCGCCCTGGGGCATCCGATCGGGGCGACGGGGGCGCGGATCGTGACGACGCTTCTCCACGAAATGGAACGAAGGAACGCGCGACTCGGCCTGGCCACGCTCTGCGTGAGCGGGGGGCTTGGGATCGCGCTCGAGCTGGAACGCGGCGCAAGCCACTAA
>JBKJXM010000369.1:0-3666 GCA_046716305.1 Candidatus Eiseniibacteriota bacterium | reverse complement strand
CAGTGGGCCTCCGGTTTCTTGGGAGGGGGACCGCGACAATAGTCGACACCAGGACCGTCACGACTTTATCAAGCCGCGTGCCGGGCGGGTCGAAGAATGACGGCAACAGGTTAGCACCGCCCTGGGGGGGCGGTGTTGGTACATTTAGGGCGCTTCCGAGGGGCGTGTTTTACAACGGAACAGTTCGGGGGCGGGTGTCAGGGGGCCCTCCGGAGCCTCGAAGCGGACCCGGGCGCCGGGGGTAGCCGGGCTGAAGCCCCCGCGACCGTGGGTGGTCCGTCGCATGCTAGGACAGGAAAGAGGACATTCGCCGCCGGCCACTCACTCTCGCCGGACCGCTGCTTGTCGCGGCCACCGAGGAGGCCCCGATCCCATTTCGTCTGAAGTCGACGCTGACCCGCAGGCTCGGCGTCGAGCCCGAGGAGCAGCCGACCCTGCTTCTCATGTCGGTTCTCGTCGCGACCCTCCTGTGCGCGTACACCCTCGCGAAGGTGGTCCGCGACGCGCTCTTTCTCGCCAACTTCGGGGCCCTGTCGCTTCCGTACGCGTACGTCGCGGTCGCGGTCGCTTCGGTCGGATTCGTCTGGCTGGAGGCCCGCCTCACCCGCCGTTTCACGCGCCTGAATCTGGCCCGGTTCAATCAGCTTCTCGCGATCGCGTTCGGCCTGATCGCCGCGATTGTCTATCCCTTCTCGCGAAATCTCACGACGGCGGCGTTCTACCTCTGGACCGGAAGCCAGGCCATGCTCCTGATCCCGCACTTCTGGGTGCTCGCGCTGGACGTGTGGGACTCGCACCGCGCGCGGCGGCTGTTCCCGGTCCTGAGCGGGTGTGGGCTGGTCGGGGGGCTGATCGGGGGCGGTATCGCCGGATGGCTCACGCCGTTCGTCAAGCGCGTGGGTCTCATCTGGATCGTCGCGGTGCTCTTTATCCTGGCGCACGTGCTCACGCGGCTGATCGAAAAGCGCCGGAAACGGCGCGAGAGCCCGCTGGAGTTCGCGACGTCGCTCTCGCGGTGGGACATCCTGCGTCAGTCCCGCTATCTCAAGCTGCTCGCCGGCGCGCTCGCGCTCTCCGTGGTGATCGGAACGCTGATCGACTTCCAGTTCAAGTTCTTCATCCAGCGGAGCTACCCGGACCCGCATCAGCTGACGCAGTTCCTGGGCAAGTTCCAGGTGGCGTTGAGCGCATTCGCCCTGATACTCCAGTTTGGCGTGGTCGGATGGCTGCTTCACCGGCTGGGACTTTCCGCCGCGAGCCAGATCCAGCCTCTCTCGGTCATGGGCACCGCCGCCTGGGTGGCCATGACCGGGGGCTGGTGGGCCGTGGTCGCCATGCGGTGGGTGCAGGGCGTCGTTCTTCAGACCATGGGGAAGTCGACCACGGAGATCTACTACATGGCCGTTCCACCGCCCGAGCGGCGACGGATCAAGCCCGCGATCGACACTCTCGTGGAGCGCTGGTCGGACGCCCTCGTGGGCGTGCTCCTGATCGTGCTGCTCCATGCGGTCGGCATCGGGCTCCGCACGCTGGTGGTCGTGACGATCGGCTTCGCGGCGGTATGGCTGGTCGTGTTGACGTTCCTGAACAGCCAGTACGGCCGCGCGTTCCAAACGGCCCTGAGCCAGAGGTGGATCGAGCCCGGGAGCGCGGCCGAATCGTTCCGCACGCCGGCCGCCCTACGAGCGCTGCTCGCTTCGCTCCGGTCGGACGACGAGCGGCGCCTGGTCCTCGCGCTCCGGCTGGCGGCCGAGGTCCATGACCGGCGTGTCGCCCGCGCGGTCCGGGAAGCGCTGAAGCACGCGTCGCCCGCGGTGGGGGCGGCGGCGGTGCAGACGATGGAGGCGCTCCGGCTCCGCGACGCCGGCGGCGTGATCGAGGGATTCGTCCACGAGCCGGACGAGGCGCTCTCGAGCGCGGCCATCCGCTATCTCATCACCTTGAGCCGCAACCCGACCACGTTCGTGCGGCGGCTGGTCCAGGGATCCGATCGCGCGCTCCAGCGCCGCGCGGTCGAGGCGCTCTTCGAACGTCCCGATGCGGCGCCGGGTGCGCTCACGCTGGACTGGGTGGACTCGCTGATCGCGTCCGGTACAACCGAAGACCTCATCCTCGCCGCCCGCGCGCTCGGCGCGATGCCGGGCAGCACCGCGCGCGCGCGGCTGAAGGCGCTCCTCACCGACCCCGACGTCGAGGTGAAACGGGCGGCGCTCCTGTCCGCCGCGCGGCGCCCGGCGGCGCAGCTCCTCGACACCGTCCTCCCGCTTCTCTTCGTCGCGGAGCTGAGCACCGAGGCGCGCACGGCCCTCGCGTCGATGGGGGACGTGTCCATTCCCGAGCTGACCCGTTTCCTGAGCGGCGAGCAGAGCGCCCGCGCGCAGGCGCTCGCGGCGCGGGCCCTGGCCGAGGTGGGCACGCCGCGGGCCGTCGACGCTCTCATGACCTTGGTCCGGAGCAGCGATCCGGGGCTCCGCGCGCTGGGCCTTCGGAGCCTGAGCCACATTCGCGTCCAGACCGGCCGCCCGATTCTCCCGCGCGCCCTCGCGCACAAGCTGTTCCTCCGCGAGGTGCGCGGCTACCGGACTCTGATCGACCCCGCGCTCCAGCTCGGATACTCCCCCGATAAGGAGGTGCGCCTTCTCGCGGAGAGTTATGCCGAGTACGCCGAGGCCGCGCTCGAGCGGGCCATGCGCGCCCTGGCATGCTGGTACGACCCCAAGCCGCTCTCCGGCGTTTTCGAACGCCTGAAGTCGACCAAGCTCGAGGAGGCGGCGCCCGCCCTCGAATACCTGTCGCACATCCTTCCCCGGAAGATGTCCCGTTTCGTGGGAGAGCTGTTCGAATCGCGGCTCATTCAGGATCCCGATGCCGATGCCGCCGCGCCGATCCCGATCGTCGAGGCGATCCGGGCCGCATGGCAGTCCGGAGACGCGTGGCTGCGGGCGTGCGCTGTGCGCGCCTCGCGCCTCGTTCCCGAAGTGGTCCCCGACTGGTTCGTGGGCGGGCCGTCCAGCCCGATCGTCGACGCGGAGCTGGCGTCGCGGTTCCCCGGTGGCGGCTCCCTCGCCGTGGCGCGCGGCGTCGCGGCCGCCCCTCGGGAGGGGACGTGCTGACCCCGGTCGAGCGAGTGCTCATCTTGAAGGGCGCAGATCTGCTCCGCGGCGTCGGCCCGCGCCACCTGCTCGGGCTGGCGAACGTCGCGCGTGAGGTCCCCATGTATCGCGGCGACACGATCTATCTGGAGACCGACGTCGCCGACGCGCTCTACATGGTGGTCGATGGCCGGGTCCGCCTCACCACCGAGGGGCGCGTCATGTCGGAGGTGGGACCGGGCGAGGCGTTCGGGACCTGGTCCCTGGTGGACGACTCCGCCCGCGGGCATCGGGCCGAGTGCGTGGAGGACGGGGTGGCGCTCGCGCTCGCACGCGAGGATTTCTACGAGGTGGCCGCGGCGGATCTCACGATCTTGAAGGAGCTGGTACGCGTGCTGGCGAAGCGGCTTCGCGAGCTGGCGGCCTCTGCGCCCCCCGAGGAGGCTCGGGTCGAAGGAGAGGGGATCGACAAGACGGAAGCCACGACCGAGGCCGAAGCGGCGCGCGACAGCGCCCAGGAGGCGCGCGAGGCGGCGGGAGGAGCGGGTGCGGTCGCCGCGGCGAGCGCCGCGGC
>JBKJXM010000368.1:0-5884 GCA_046716305.1 Candidatus Eiseniibacteriota bacterium | reverse complement strand
GTCTTCCCGCCTCCGCCGCCGTAGCGGGCCAGAATTCCCACGAGCCGCTCCTCCATCTGCTTCGCCGCCGTGGCGCTCGCGCGGTTCCCGTTCGTGATCAGCGCGAAGGCGATGCGCCCTCCGCTGGCGTCCTGGACGTAGCCGGCGAGGCTGCTCACGTTGCTCAAGGTGCCGGTCTTCGCGTGAAGGTCGGCTCGCGGATCGAGCCCCACGAACCGCCGCTTCAAGGTCCCGGTCGCGCCCGGCGCGGCCAGCCCCGTTCGATAGGGCTCAGCCAGGACGGGATCTCGCGCGTGGGCCGAGAGCCACGCGACCAGCGAGCGGGCGGTCGCGAGGTTCTGGGTCGAGAGCCCCGAGCCGTCCACGAGGGACAGGTCGAGCGTGTCGATGCCCACGTCGGCCGCCGCCCGGCGCACCTCGGCCAGCCCGGCCGTGCGGCGCTTCTCGCGCGGCGCCGGATCGAGAAGGCGAAGGAGTCCCTCGGCCTCGGCGTTCAGGCTGAGCGCATTGACGACGCCCACCATCACGGCGGCCGGAGGGGAGCGGAACGCGAGCACGGTCGCGGTCCGGTCCTTCTGCACGGCGCCCCAGCCCGTGTCCGCCGGCGCCGCGGATGGGAGCACGCGCCGCACGGCCTCGGGAAGGGGGCCGGCCGCGGAGTCGGCGTGCGG
Source organism: Candidatus Eiseniibacteriota bacterium (assembly GCA_046716305.1). GTDB lineage: Bacteria > Eisenbacteria > RBG-16-71-46 > SZUA-252 > SZUA-252 > DASQJL01. The sequence goes on along the minus strand of JBKJXM010000368.1, from coordinate 5,213 downwards.
CATCACCCGGACGGTCGCCTCCACGCGGATCCCCGCGCGGCGCATGGCGCCCACCAGCCAGAGCCCGGCCACGGAATCGGGCTCGGGAACGGCCACCTGCTTCTTCACGACGCTCCCCTTTGGGATTGATCCCGTGATCCGGAGCCGCCGCGATCCCGGGGCGCGCTCCACGTCCAGCCACGGCATGGTTCCGGTATCGGCCAGGGACACGCGGGGCGCGAGCGTTAACGGCGTTTCCGGGGGCTCGAGTTCGATCCTGACCCGCCCCGGCCCGCCGGTCGCGGTCAGGGTCGCGGCGTTGCCGTTCGCGAAGACGGGGCCGGGGAGCGCGCCGTAGCCCGCGGCCAGGTCCTCGATCGCCCACCCGGGGGCGAGCGGCTCGTCGGCGAACAGGGTCCCGTCGATCCAGACGGTTCCCTTCACGCGCTCGAGCCCGCCCGCGCGGAGGAGGAAGGCCAGGGAGTCGAGGAGCCCGCGGGAGCCGGGGGAGAGGATCTGGGCCACGTCCGGGATGCCCGCCGGCCGGAGGATCAGGTCCCCCTCGAAGCGCACCCGGCCGCCATCCCGCTCCGCCTTCCCGCGCGCCTCGATCCGCGTGGTGAAGACCGAGTCGGGACCGGTGCTACGTAAGAATGCCGAAGTCGTGAAGATCTTCGTGTTGCTCCCCGGGATGAGCCGGCGGTCCTCGTTCAGGGCGAGGAGCGTGTCCCCCGTCGCGAGGGAGACGGCGAGCGCTCCGATCTGGGACTGATCGGCCAGCCCCCGGGCGGCGGCGGCGAGCGAGTCGGCCAGGGGCCCGCGCGTGCAGAGACGGCAAATCGCGCCCTCCGAGCGCGGCGCGCCGCCCAGGAGCATTGCCGCCGCGAGGCTCCCGGCGGCCATGAGCCGCGCGGCCCCGACGCGCCCGCCGCACAGCGAGCCGGGGCGGACTCGGCTGAGTCCGCCCCGGAGGGAATGCGTTGGTCTGCTACGGATCAAAATGCGATGTGGAGCGATACCTGCTGATTGTCGTCGAAGAACTCGCCGACGTGGGAGCCGGCCCAGTCGAGCGCGAGCGGGCGATCGCCCAGCTTGAAGTTGAAGCCGGCGCCGTAGGAGTAGCTATACAGGTAGTTCTCTTGCCGGTCCGCGCTGTTGAGCGGCACCTGGCCGACGAACCCGCCCCGCAGAGCCAGGAAGTCCCCGATCGGCACTTCCGCTCCCAGGCGGTACTCGTCAGTGTTGAAGTTGTTCCCCTGGAAAGCGCCGAAGATCGTGGAGCGCCGGTCCCCTCCCATCGGGATGTCGTAGGAGACCCCGAGCTGGAGGTAGGACGGGATCTCGAACGACGCCGACTGGAGGCGGACCACGTGCGGCTGCGCCGTCGGATCGTCCCCGGGGAGAATGATGCGCTCCTCCAGGTCCGCGCCGCTGAAGCGCATGTCGGGCCCGATGTTTTTCATGGCGAAGCCGAAGCGGAGCCCGCGCCATCCCGTGTCGTACTGCACGCCGAGGTCCACGGCGAAGCCGGCCGCGCTCTCACTCGCGATCTGCTCGCTCACGTAGGACCCCGTGAATCCCAGATGCACCCGGTCGGTCATCCGGCGCGCATACGTGAGTCCGATGACGGAGAAGTTGGGGCTGATCACGCGCCCGGTCCCCTCGGGAGAGTCCTCGGTCGTCTCGATGATGTCGCCGATATTCAACACCTTGATCGTGAATCCGATCTGCCCCTGCGTCCCCAGCCCGGACGCGACCCCACCGTAGTTCACCTTGGTGTCGCCCAGCCAGGAGCTGTACGAGGCGATCGCTTCGCTCTGGTCCACACCCGCCAGCGAGGCCGGGTTCCACCAGACGTTCTGGAGGCCGTTCCCCAGGGCCACCGTCGAGCCTCCGACGGCGATCGACGCAGCGCCCACCGGGATGCGCAGCTCCTGCGCCCCCGAAGTGCCCAGCCGATCCAGTCCGCCGGCCTGCACGGCAGCGGCCTGCGCGAGGAGCGCCGCCGGCAGGAGTATCCGAACGATCATTCGCTTCATGAGATCTATCCTCCGTCCGTGGGAAGGATTCTGATGTCGTGTCATCGCGGTCCGCCCCCGATCAGAAGTTGTCAAGGCGCTCTTCCTCGACGAATACGGCGAGGCGATCGGTCTTGCTCCCGACGCCGTCGACTTCAACGCGGTAGATGTAGACACCGCTCGCCACCGGAAGATTGCGCTCGGTATTCAGGTCCCAGTTGATCGTGGCGGTGGCCTGCTCGTCCGCGGAGGTCGCTTCCCGACGGATCGTGCGAATCAGGTCGCCCGAAAGATTGAAGATGCGGATCGTGACCTTGCGCGCCGCGGGGATGTTGGTGAACTTCATCACCCGGTCGAACTGGGTCAGCTCGTACTTGGAATGCGCGTAGTACGGATTGGGAACGGCCAGCACCTTCTTCACGTCGTTCCCCACGACGGTGCCGGGTGCCGATGCGACCGGCACGGTCCGGAACTCGTAGACGTCCTGCGCGCTGAAGCGCTGGGTCAACACGCGGATCCGGGTCGGCGGCGGCCAGTCCAGCGTGTAGAGCGTGTCGTCGACCGCGGGCCTCCACCGGCCGTAGCTCTGGTCGGAACCGTCCGGCACGTAGTCGATCGACTTGTTCCCCGGCGTGCCCCAGAGGACGCTCGCGTAGGGGATGTCGCGGAAGTAGATCTGATCCCCCCAGGTCCAGCTTCCGCTCAAATCGCGGTCGCGGGCCATGACGGTGATCTTCACGTCGTCGCCGAAATTGGTGAGGGAGTTGAAGCCCAGGTCCCACACCTCGACAGGAACCTTGTACGTGGTCTCGAACGAGACCTCCCCCGACGCGTAGCCCCACGCGAACTGCGTGGTGTCGGGCAGGAAACGGATCTCGTAGTCGTGGTTGGTCGGGTGGAGGAAGGAATAGCCCGCAGCCTGCGGCGTGAAGTGCCACGTCCCCGTCGAGTCGGTCTCCCCGGCCGTCATGCTCGCGACGGAGCTGTCGGGCTGGACCTCCCCGAAATCCACGACGCCGCGCGGCGCCGTGGCCCGGAGGATGAACCCCTCCGTCACGGGCGTGTCGAACTCCCCGCCGATGGCCGTCTGATTGACGAGCAGCGTGTCCCCCGTGGTCACGTTGATGAGGGTCCAGCGCTCGTTGTTGTCGAAGACGACGCGGTAAAGATTGCCGGTGATCGCGCCCTGCACCACCTGCTCCGCTCTCACATCGCCGGAGAGGTTGGCCGGGCCGGTGGACGTCGCGTTGGCCGGCACCCCGAACACCGCGCTGCTCGACTTGGGCGAAACGCGGATCGGGTTCCGGGCGCTCTCGAGCACCTCGGAGACGATACCGACCTGGTTGCCGCCGACGATGTAGGGCGCCACGTTGTTCGCGTCGTAGGAGTAGGCGGTCACCGCGTAGAAGTAGTCCATGGCGTTGGTCAGACGCCCGCCCCGGACGGCGTCCTGGGTGATGTCGATCTGGAAGTGGAGACCGCCGTCGTTCCCGGCCACCTTGAGCACGCGCGTGATGGCGCCGACCTCCGCGTCGAACTCGTCGGAGTAGATGTTGGTGACGCCGTTCGCGACGTCGTACGTGGCGATGACCGTGGGTTGGGCGTCGGCGTTGTTGGCCGCGAGCTGCCAGATCCGGAAGCCCTCGAAGTTGAACTGCTGCCCGAGGGCCGAGTTGACGCAGACGTCGCCGACCGGCTCCGAGCCCCAGATCAGCCGCACGCTCTTGTCCCCCGGCTGCACGAAAACGGAGGGGGACGGCGGCGGCGCGCAGATGTCGAAGTTGAGGTCGAACACCTGCTGGGCCACGGCATCCTTGCTCTTCAGGTCGTTGATCGATGAAATACGGTCCGAACCCTGGCCCATGATGATGGCCGTCACAACTTCCTGGGAGGCGCCGGGCGCCATGGTGAAGGGGCCCGACGAGAGGAAGAGCCGCCGGTCGGCGGGATTGGAGTCGAGCCAGTTGGTCGGAGTCGAAGGCAGCCCGGGGTTGAGCCCGGATACCTGGTACCTCGTCTGGCCGAACAGAGGGTCGTCAAAAACATAGATCGGGGATCCGTCCGCCTTGAGCCCGCTCATGTAGTTGTACGTCTCGCTCGCGGTCGCGGGATCGGTCCCGTTGATGTACTTGTTGAACGAGGTCATCCCGAGCGTGTCGAAGACGCCCGGCGAGACCTGGACGATCGGGCCGCGGAAGAAGTCGTAGCCCACGGCGGGAGGACTGCTGCCGTACTGCCCGTCCTGGTTCGTAGCGTTGTAGCAGAAGCCCAGGCTCAGCGTCGTGTCGCAGCCGACCAGGTCGTCCGTGAAGCCGCCCAGGTCCGGATCGCTCCAGACCGACACGTACGTCGAGTCGAGGGTGTTGCCTCCCTTGTTGATGAACTTCCACTTCACGAAGATGATGTTCCCCAGCGGTCCGGCGCGGTTGTACGCGAAGACCGTCTGCTGCACCTCGACGCCCAGCGGGTCCGTGTTCATGTTCGTGTGCGCGCCCACGTCGGCGTCGTTGAAGACGCTCCAGATCGTGGCGTCCCCGAGCAACAGGGGGTTGCCCAGACTGTCGGTGGGGCCGCCCTGGGCCAAATAATCGGCCTCATCGCCCGGGCTCATCGTCTGCCCGCGCGTGATTCTGAAGTTACGGAAGGCGGGCTGGTCCGACTGGAACGTACCGTTGGCCATGGGGCCGGGCACGAACTCCTGCGAGTACTCGCCAATCGCCACCCGGAGATCCGGGGTATCGACGCCGATCACCTGGCCCGGCTCGTACACCTTGGCGCCGATCCAGAGTCCCGCGGCGAAGACGGCCGTGTGGGTGCTCCCCTTCGGGTAGGTGAGCCCTCCGTTTCCGGTGATCAGGTCGAACGCGATCGATCCATGGTTCGTGACCACCATGTCCAGGTTGTTCACGTTCATGCGATCGTTATTGTCGATGATCGCGGCCGCGGGCGTCGGCGGGGGCGCCCGCGTTTTGGGGGGCCGCGGGGCGGGGGGGGCGGCCAACCACCCGGCCCCCGCGGCGCCCGCTGCCGCGGCGGCCCGAACGCGCCGGCAGCGTGGCGGGACGGCCGGCACGGTGGGTCTTCCTCCCTATCGCAAGGCGCCACCGGGGGCGCGGATCGGCGGGGCGGCACAGGACGCGAAAGCTGCCGGCGGGCCAGGCGGAGTAAACGCCGTCGACGCGAAGCGCATCTTCCGCAACCTCGGCAGCCTTGATC
>JBKJXM010000367.1:0-4573 GCA_046716305.1 Candidatus Eiseniibacteriota bacterium | reverse complement strand
GCACGCGCGAGCCCGCTCCCCACTGCATCAGCGCGAATCCAGCGATCAGCCCGAGCGCCCAGATCGCGAGCGGCGAGAGCGTTCATGCGAGGGCCCCGGGCGAGGCCCCACCGTCAGTGCACCGAGGCCTGGGATTCGGGCGAGTCGGACTCGAGGAGCGAGCGCAGCTTCACGAGCGCGCGCTGCTCGAGCTGGCGGATGCGCTCGCGCGACAGCCCGAACTGCTCGCCGGTCTCGGCCAGCGTGCGCGGCCGATCGTCATAGAAGCCGTACCGGAAGCGGAGGATCGCCTCCTCCCGTCCGGAGAGGCGCTTCAACACCTCGTTGAGCTGCTGGTCGCGGAGCTGGAGGTCCACGATCTCGTCCAGGGTGGGCGGCTGCTCCACGGCTTCGCTCTCGACCAGCCCGTGGAACGCCTCGTTCGAGAGGTCGACGTCCAGCGAGCGGATCGAGTGCACCAGCTTATCCAGCCGCTTGGCCCGGGTCATCGGGATGCCCATCACGTGGGCGATCTCTTCCAGGTCGGGCGGGCGGCGCTCCTCCGACTCCAGCCGCCGCTGCGTCGCGATGAAGCGGCGCATCATCTGGAGCACGTGAATCGGGATGCGGACGGTGCGCGACTGGTTCGCCACGCCCCGCGCTAAGGCCTGCCGGATCCACCACGTCGCGTACGTCGCGAAGTGGATCCCACGGTCCACGTCGTATCGGTCGACCGCGGTGATCAGCCCCAGATTCCCCTCTTCCACCAGATCCAGAAATTCGACGCCGCGGTTCCGATATGCGCGCGCCTGCGAGACGACGAGCCGGAGGTAGGAGAGGATCAGCCTCTTCCGCGCGTCCTCGGCGCCGCGCCGCATGGCGGCCCAGAGCGCATGCTCGTCGTCGCGCTCGAGGATGGGGTAGCGCTGGATTTCCTTGAGATAGCGGTTCTCGAGGCTACCACCGCCGCGTCCAGTCTCTTCGGGGGCCGGCGGCGCGGGCACGCTCGTCCCTTCGGGCAGAACGACGCCCTGGCGGCGGGCTTCCGCGAGAAACAGGTCGAAAGCTGTGGGATCGAAATCGGGTGAGTGGAGCAGCTTGTCGAGAGCGGCATCGTCGAGGGCGCCCTGCTCCAGTCCTTCCCGGAGCGCGTCGGATAGGTCGGAGACGAATCGACGGGGTCCCATGATCGTGGCCTCTCAGGAAAACCGGATGACGAAGTCCTGGACGGGGGCGCCCTGCGCGGAGAGCCAACGCACGGCGACGTCGCTCACGCGCGCGGCGGGGGGACCCTGGCGCAGCTCGCGGAGGTAGCCCTCCAGGGCCGGACGTGGCCCCTCCGCCTCGACCTCGACGGCGCCGGAGGGGAGATTCCGGACGGACCCGCCCAGCTCGTGCTTGCGGGCGCGCTCCTGGGCGAAGAAACGGTACCCCACCCCTTGCACGTGCCCCGAGACGACCGCAAGGAATCGGGCGCGGTCATCCACGGGGGTTGCCGACAAAAAAATCGGGGCGAGAGGATTTGAACCTCCGACCCCCTGGTCCCGAACCAGGTGCTCTACCAGGCTGAGCCACGCCCCGATCGAATCGAGCGAAAGGACAAGGGTTCCCCACTCAGAACCAGCCCTTGCGGCGGCAGTGTATCAACGCCAACGCCTTGGGGTCAACGGGACTCGCCGCGCGGTCAATGGGACTCGCGGCGCTCCCAGGCGTCCTTCCCGATCAGGGGCACGAACGCGCACCCGCACAGCTCGCGCTGCTGCCACCCCGTTTCGGTCCTCGCCGCCTTGACCAGCATTTGGTTCTCGCCCTTCCCGACCGGCATCACGAGGATGCCGCCCACCCGGAGCTGCTCGGCCAGAAACGCCGGCATGCGCGGGGCCCCCGCGGCGATCAGCACGCGGTCGAACGGGGCCATCTCCCGCCAGCCCACCGAGCCGTCGGCCACGCGGAAGACCACGTTGCTGTAGCCCATCCCGGTCAACCGGTCGCGAGCGGACTCGCCCACGGCCGCGAGCCGCTCCACGGTGAACACGCGATCGGACAGCTCGGCCAGGATCGCCGTCTGATAGCCCGAGCCGGTTCCGATCTCGAGGACTTTCTCCTCTCCCGTCAGCTCCAGGGCCTGCGTCATCAGCGCGACCATGTACGGCTGGGAAATCGTTTGCGACGCGCCGATCGGAAGCGCGCTGTCGCTGTAGGCCCTGGCCTCCAGAGCTTCGTCCACGAAGAGGTGCCGCGGCATCGCCTCCATGATCCGCAGCACGTGCGGATCGTGGATCCCCCGTTCGCGGAGCTGCACCTGCACCATGCGCCGCCGGGCGGCGCCCTGCTCGTCACGAATCATGTATCGTCAACCCCATCGTCTCCAGCTCGACGATCGCCTTGTAGTCGGTCAGCTCGAACGTGAGCGGCGTGACCGCCATGTAACCGTTCGAGACCGCGTGGAAGTCGCTCGCTTCGTCCGGCTCCCAAGTCGGGTTCTCCCCGCCGATCCAATAGTACGACTTCCCGCGCGGGTCGGTCTTCTCGACGATCACGTCGCGGAAGACCCGCTTCCCCAGGCGCGCCACGCGCACCCCCCGGATTTCCGCGAACGGAAGCGGCGGAATGTTCACGTTCAGGCAGATTCCTGGCTTGAGTCCGCGCTGGAGAAGAAGTCGCACGAGCGCTCCGGCGGCCCGTCCGGCCGCCTCGAAATCGGCCGGCTCCCAGGTCGCCAGGGAGAAGGCGATGGAGGGGATGCCCAGGAAGGCCCCCTCGCTCGCCGCGGACACGGTCCCCGAGTAGAGGACGTCGTTCCCCATGTTGGGACCGTGGTTGATCCCGGAGACCACGAGGGTTGGCCTTTCTTTGAGAAACCCGTGCACGCCGAGCAGTACGCAGTCGGTCGGGGTGCCGTCCACGCTCAGGATTCCCTCGCTGACCTTCCGGATCCGAAGGGGCCGATGGAGCGTGAGAGAGTGGCTGGTCGCGCTCTGCTCCCGGTCCGGCGCGATGACGGTCACTTCCCCCAGGGGCTTCAGGGCCTCCGCGAGCGCGCGCAGCCCCTCGGCATGGATGCCGTCGTCGTTGGTGGCCAGGATCACCATCACCTGGCGCTCAGCGGAACAGGTGGCGAAGAACGAAGCCGACGAAGCGGACCGTGTCGTGGACGGGACGGATGTGGCTTCCGGGCGCGTTGTAGAGCGTCGGGATCGGCGCCGCGGCGATCCGGAAGCCGGCGCGGGCGGCGGCGACCAGAAATTCCGACTCGTAGTCGAAGCGCCGCGCGACCGGGCGCACGCGGAGGAGCACGGTGGAGCGGATGGCCCGGTAGCCCGATTGCGAATCTTCGATCAGGGTGCGGGCAAGCTGCGATACCCACCAGCTCGTCACGTCGTTCGTGACGCGACGGAGCCAGGGCATACCCGAGCGGGACAGGAGCCGGGAGCCCACGACCACGTCGGCTACGGCCAGCGCCTCGATGAGCCCGGGCGCCCAGGTGGGATCGTGCTGCCCGTCCGCGTCCAGGGCGAGCGCGGCGTCCGCCCCGAGGCGAATCACTTCGTCGAAGCCCGTCTGGAGCGCGGCCCCCTTCCCCTGGTTCACCGCGTGGCGCAGGACAACCGCGCCGGCTTCGGCGGCCCGGGCCGAGGTCTGGTCGGTGGAGCCGTCGTCCACCACGATCACGGTGGCGTCGGGGAGAGTCTCGCGAAGGCCCCGCACCACGGCGGGGACCGTATCGGCGGCGTTCCGCGCGGGGATCACCGCGCAGACGCGCATCAGCGGGCCGAGCCCCGGACCGGCCGGACGCTCCAGTGAAACCACTGCGTCGGGTGCGCGCGCACGTGGTTGTCGAAGAAACGGCGGACTCGGGCCGCGCCCTGGTCGATCGTGAGCCCCCCCACGGAGGAATCGAGCGTGAAGGGGGCGTCGAAGCGGACCGCGATCATGCCGTCCGGCGCGCGCCACGCGACGCCGGGTAGGACCTGCGCCCGGGCCCGCTGCGCCAGGATGAGGGGTGAGGTGTCCACCAGGACAAGCTCGCCGCCGGCGGCCTCCCGCGGCGCACGTCGGCCCCAGGCGCGATCGGCGAGCGCGGCGACCCAACCCCCTTCCCGGAGCTTCCGGACGGCTTCGGCGGTGGGGCTCCGGCCGCCCAGCGTGCGAACCCCGAACGCGGCGCGGCGCGCGCGAAAGAAACGCTCCACCGGCTCGAGCCGGTGCGGCGCCGTGATCGCGTCCATCGGGCCCACCTCGCGCGCGAGCCACCAGAGCGCCATCTCCCACGGACCGAAGTGCCCGCTGACCACGACGGTGGGAATGCCGGACGCGCGCGCAGCGGCCAAGTGCGCCGCGGCCTCGGCATCCAGTCGCACGGCGGGGACTCGCGCGCCACCGCCGCGGGCGGCCAGGAAGTCGCGGAGCGCCCAGGCGAAGGCGCGGAAGGTCTCGCGCGCGGGCGGGGGCTGCCCGACCCGGCCCGCTTCCCGCCAGATGCGGGCGACGCGGAGGTTCGCGTCCTTGGCGCGCACGGGATGCGTGGAGACGTAGGCGTCAGCGATCCAGATGGCCATGCGGTCCGTGAGCCAGACCGGCAGCCGACGGGCCG
>JBKJXM010000366.1:0-3642 GCA_046716305.1 Candidatus Eiseniibacteriota bacterium | reverse complement strand
TTGTCCACGGCCATGTGGACCGTCATCGTCTTGGAAAAGTGAGTTTCCCCATCTTGCGCCTCGACGGTAACCGTCACGTCGTAACTGCCGATCGAGTCGGGTGGGGTCCATCTCGCGGTGGCGCTCGTAATGTCGGTGATCGTCCCAGCCCCTGGCGCCACGCTCCAGAGATACGTCAGCGGGAGATTGTTGACGTTCGTGACCTGCGCGGTGAGCAGGTTCTCAGCGTCGCGCGCGGCCGGCTCGAAGTTGGAAGAGATTCCCGTGATGATCGGGGAATAGACGCCATCGCCTTCGACGACTTTCTTATCGTCGCCACAGCCTGCGAGAGCCAGGAGGAGGCAGGCCCCCGCCCACAACCCACGATGCAGCTTCATGGAAGGGAAAAGCTCCTTTCTGGGGGACACGGCGGTAGTTCGGTAGGAACGGTATCAGTCGGGCCCGGGCCGAGTCAACCGGCCTGTCGGGCAAAATCGACCGAATTCACACCCAAAATCGGCCCAATCCACCTACAGATACTTCTCTTCCGCCTCCCGGAGCACCCTCATGAAGTCGACCGGAGAGGTGCTCTGGCGCAGGGCGTTCCGGACCGACTCCTCCTTCAGGAGCCGGGAGACGTTCGCGAGCGCCTTCACGTGGGGGCCGCGGAGGCTCTCGGGCGAGACGAGCAGGATGAACAGGGTGGCCGGCTCGCCGTCCATGGTGTCGAAGTCGATCCCGGCGGGCGAGACGGCGCAGGCGCCGAGGAGATGGTCCAGGAGGCGGGTCTTCCCGTGCGGGATCGCGACGCCGTTCCCGATCCCGGTGGACATCATCGACTCGCGCTGGAGGACCTTGCTCAGGATCTCGCCGCGGGTGTTCACGCCGTGCGCCGATTCCAGGAGCTGGACCAACTCCTTGATCGAGGATTCCTTGTCGCGGGCTTGAAGCGAGAGATTTACGGATTGCTCATTCAACAACTCGGACAGGCGCATGAAGTCCCCGGGTCGAAATCGAGAGCGGCCACGCTACCGTCGGCCATCGAGAACCGTCAAGCGGAAACCGCTTCCGCGGGCTCCTCGCGCGCAAAGACCAGGATCTCGGGCGATCCGGTTCAACAGCTCGGGGCGGAAGTGTCGCGCTAACGGAGCTGGGCCAGGCGCTCTTTGGCCAGCGCGGCCTCCGGACTCTTGGGATATTTCTGGACGACACGCTGCAAGCTCTTCCTCGCTTCGGCGGTGTTCCCGAGCCGCTGGTTCGCGATGCCGATCTTCAAAAGCGCCGCGGGGACCTTGTCGCCTTTCGGGTAGCGATCCACGACGGCCCCGAACTCGATGATGGCAGCGGGGAAATCGCCCTGCGCGTACAGCGACTCGCCCACCCAATATTGCGCGTTATCGGAGACTTCCGTATCGGGATAATGACGGAGGTATTCGCGGAACGACTCCGCCGCCAGCTTGTACCGGCCAGCCGCGTAGTCCGAGTAGGCGGCCCGGTAGGCCTCCTCGGGGTCCAGGACGACGCTGGTGTCGCGGACGCCGCCCTCCGCCTGGCGCACGCTGTCGGCGCGCGAGACCCGCCGCTTCACCGACTCCACGTTCAGACCCAGCTGCAGCATCCGGGTCTGGGCCTCTTCCAGCTTGCCCACGACCACGTCGAGCCGCTCGCTCAGCTGCGAGAGGCGGCTCTCGGTGGTCGCGCGCGACGCGGATACGCCGATCCGCGCCTCGTCCAGCTTCTTGTCCATCCGGTCCATCCGCTTGACGAGCTGGCCCTGCGTCGTGAGCAGGCTGTCGAGCTGCTCCTGAGTCGTCCGGTAGTAAGCGCTCGGGGCGCACCCCGGCGCCAGCGCCGCGACCAGGAGAAAGAGCGCGAACGAACCCGCGTGGATTCCGGCGTTCCGAAAAGTCACTTGGGAGCGAAGTGGGCGCGGCGATTCTTGGCCCAGGCTTCTTCGTTGTGGCCCGGGTCGAACGGCCGCTCCTTCCCGTACGAGATGGTGGTCATGCGCGAGCTCCTGATGCCGTAGGAGACCAGGTACTCCCTGGCGGCGCGCGCGCGCTTCTCACCGAGAGCGAGGTTGTACTCGACCGAGCCGCGCTCGTCGCAGTGTCCTTCGATGATCACGTTCAAGCGGGGATGGCTCTCCATGTACTTGGCGTCCGCCTCGAGCGCCTGCTTCGCGTCGTCGCGCAAGGAGGCGTCGTCGTAGTCGAAGAAGGCATCCTGGAGCCTGGCCTGCGCGTCCTCGGCCTCGGCGGACGAAGGAGGCCGGGGCGGCTCTTCTCCGGTGGTCTCGGGCGTGGACTCGGGCGCACCCGGAGGCGGCGTCACTTCGGCGGGAGGCGCAGATTTCCGGCGGGAGGAGCATCCCTGGGTCACGGCGAGCATCGACACAACGGCCGCGAGCAGGAAGATCAGCGTCCATGGCGATCGGCGCATGAGCAGGGCCTCCGTTGGGTTCAGTTAATTATCTGGCAACAACTTCCAGCGCGTCGGCAAAGCTAGCACAGGGGGTATGGGCCGTCAACCGGCGCGGCTTACGCCGGGTCGCCGGGGCCGCGGTCCCGCGGCCGGATTAAAGCATTCGTTGCCGCGGGTGAGCTGAATGGCCTCACTTCCGTCGGCGTTCATCATGTAAATCTGCCGCGCTCCCCCCCGCGTGCTCGAGAAGTAGATCTTCCGGCCGTCCGCGGACCACTGGGGGTTCTCGTTGTGGCCGGCGCCCGACGTGACCTGGACCGGCCTCTGCCCGTTCGCGTCCATGACCACGACGTCGAAGATACCGTCGTGCCGGGCGGCGTAGGCGATCCGGTCTCCCTTGGGCGACCAGCGCGGCGAATCGTTGTACTTGCCCTCCAGGGTGAGAAGCCGTTGGTTCACTCCCTCCGAATCCATCACGTAGACCTGCGGCGAGCCCGAGCGATCCGAGGTGAACACGATCTGGTCCCCGTTCGGACTGAAGCTGGGCCCCGAATCGATCCGGGGGTTGCGCGTCAGGCGGCGCGCCGTCTGCGCGTCGCGGCTGATCGCGTAGATCTCTGCGTTGCCGTCCTTGTAGAGCGCGCACGCGACCCACTTTCCGTCGGGGGAGTAGGAGGGCGCCATGTTGGGCCCCGCGTATGTGGTGAAGGGATAGGAAGCGCCCCGCTTCAGATCGAACAGATAGAGATCGGGATTGCCTCGCTTGTAGGTGGTGAACGCCAGCTCGGTGCCCCACGGGGCCCACGCGGGGGAAAGGGCCAGGCTCCGATCGTGCGTGAGCTGGTAGGGATTCATCCCGTCGTAGTCCATCACCCAGATCTCCTTCACCTTGCCCGTGGCTCGGATGAACGCGACCTTGGTCTCGCAGATGCCCCGCTCCCCGGTCAGCGCCTCCAGCACGTCGTCCACGAACCGGTGCATCGTCTCGCGCGTCTCGGCGCGGCGGAAGGGATAAGTCCGCCGGAACATCGACTCCGCGGTCGCGAGGTCGAAGACCTCGCCCGTGAGCTGGTAGCCGTCGCCGGAGCCCTCGAGAGTTCCTTCGACCCGGACGCTCCCCATGGCGGCGGGGTTGGGCTCGAGCTTCTGGGTGAGCGGCTCGACGTCGGTCACGTTGAAGATCCCCGAGAAGTCGAAATCGTGGCGGCCCCCCGCGGGGGCCGCCAGGGGCACCCCCCC
>JBKJXM010000365.1:0-5004 GCA_046716305.1 Candidatus Eiseniibacteriota bacterium | reverse complement strand
GAATGGCGGTGGGCACCGTCGGTGCGGGTCGCATCGGCACGGCGGCGCTCCGGCGGCTGAAGCCCTTTGACGTGAAGCTGCACTACACGGACCGGCACCGGCTGTCCGCCGAGGTCGAGCGGGAGCTGGGCGTCACGTACCATCCCGACGCCGAGTCGCTCGTCCGTGTCTGCGACGTGGTCACCATCAACACGCCGCTTCATCCGGAGACCGAGAACCTGTTCGACGACGCGCTCATCGCGAAGATGAAGAGGGGCGCCTACCTGATCAACACGGCGCGGGGGAAGATCTGCGACCGGGAGGCGATCGCTCGGGCACTGAAGAGCGGGCAGCTCGCGGGCTACGCCGGGGACGTCTGGTTCCCCCAGCCGGCGCCCAAGGATCACCCGTGGCGGAGCATGCCGCACCACGGAATGACGCCCCACGTGTCGGGGACCAGCCTCTCGGCCCAGGCGCGCTACGCCGCCGGGGTGCGCGAGATTCTGGAATGCTGGTTCGAGGGCCGGCCCATCCGGGAGGAGTATTTGATCGTTTCCCGCGGAGAGCTGGCCGGCGCGGGGGCTCATTCCTACAGCGCGGGCAACGTGACCGGCGGCTCCGACGAGGCGGCGCGGTTCAAGAGGTAGACACGGCGCCCTTCGAGAGACAGTTGGATCCCCCGATACCCCGGTCCAAATGATCGGCCAACAACTCTCTCACTACCGCATTCTCGAGCCGCTGGGCGCCGGCGGCATGGGTGAGGTGTACCGCGCGCGCGATCTGCACCTGGACCGCGACGTCGCGGTCAAGGTGCTCCTGCGCGGCGCGCTCGCCGATCCGACGGCGCGCGAGCGCTTCCGCCGGGAGGCGCACGTCCTGTCCCGCCTGTCCCATCCCGGCGTCGCGACCATCTTCGACTTCGACACCCAGGACGACGTGGATTTTATCGTCATGGAGTATGTCCCGGGCGGCACGCTGGAATCGCGACTACGGAAGGGCCCGCTCGATCTCGACGAGCTGACCCGGATCGGATCGGAGATCGGCGACGCGTTGGAGGATGCCCACCGGCGCGGTTTCTTGCATCGCGACCTGAAGCCGGGCAACGTCATGCTGACGGCGGGCGGGACCCCGAAGATCCTCGACTTCGGCCTGGCCGGCCTGATGCACGCATCTCACGCCGCGACCGCCCTGACGCAGGCGGGCACGATCCTCGGCTCGCTTCCGTACATGGCGCCGGAGCAGCTCCGTGGAGAGGACGGCGAGTCCCACGCCGATGTCTACGCGTTCGGCGCGATCCTCTACGAGATGGCGACCGGCCGCCGGCCCTTCGAAAAGGATCGGCCCGAGGCCCTGATGTTCGAGATTCTGCACGGATCCACCCGTCCGGTTCGCTCGCTCCGCCCCGAGGCGCCGGCGGAGCTGGACCGGCTCATCGAGTCCTGCCTGAGCAAGGATCCCGCGCAGCGCCCCGCTTCCGCGGGGGCCGTGAGCCAGAGGCTGCGGCGGCTCCGCGAGCCGGCGCAGCGTGGCGCCGAGTCCGAGCCGGCCCGGGACGTCATCCGCTCACTGGCGGTGCTTCCGCTGGAGAACGTCTCGCGCGACCCCGCCCAGGAGTACTTCGCCGACGGCATGACCGAGGCGCTGATCTCGGAGCTAGCGCGGATCAAAGCGCTGCGGGTGATCTCGCGCACGTCGGCCATGAAGTACAAGGGAGTCCAGAAGGCCCTCCCCGAGATCGCGCGCGAGCTGAGCGTGGACGCGATCCTCGAGGGGTCGGCGCTCCTCGTCGGCAAGCGCGTTCGCGTCACGGTCCAGCTCATCTCCGCGAGAACCGACGCGACCCTCTGGACCGACCGCTATGACGGTGAGATCGAAGACGTGCTCGACTTGCAGAGCCGTATCGCGGCGAGCGTGGCCAAGGAGATCGCCGTGCAGGTGACGCCGCGGGAGGCCACGCTGCTCGCGAAACGGCGTCCCGTGAATCCCGAGGCGCATTTCGAGTACCTGAAGGGCCGCCATACCGCCGCGGCCGGATCGCCGCAGGCCATCGAGCTGGCTCTTCGGCACTACAATCGCGCGCTCGAGATCGATCCGACCTATGCCCCTGTATGGGCGGGGATCGCGTTCTGCCACAACATTCGCGCCGGCCGTGGCATGGCTCCGCCCGCCCAGGCCAATGCGCAGGGTCGCGAGGCTGTGATGAAGGCGCTGGAGCTGGACGATTCCCTGGCCGAGGCACACGCCGCGCTGGGAGCCTTGCAGCTGGACGAGATGGACCTCTCCGGCGCGATCCGGTCCCTGCAGCGCGCCGTCGAGCTGAATCCCGGATTGGCGGGCCCGCACATGAGTCTCGGAAACCTGTATTACTGCGTCGAGCGCCACAAAGAGGCTGAAGCGGCCATGCTGAAGTCGCTCAGCCTCGACCCGCTGTCGTTGATCATCCACACGGCTGTCGGGGACGCGTACTACTACGCACGCGAGTACGAACGTTCGCTGGTCTATTACCGGAAGGCGGTCGAGCTGGATCCTCGCTTCGACGGCGCGCACACGGATCTCGCCCGCTCGCTCGAAGCGCTCGGCCGTTTCGACGAGTCGCGCCGCGAGTATGAAGAGGGCCGACGCATGAGCGGAGGTATCGCCGGGCCATCGTTCGGCCTCGCCCATCTCGAGGCCAACAGTGGCCACGAGGCCGAGGCGCGGCGAATCCTTCAAGAGTTGATCGCGGCCCGCTCGCAGCGCGTGGTCTCGGCGTGGGGCATTGCCGCGCTGCATTCGACCCTCGGCGACGTGGACGAGGCCTTCCGCTGGCTCGACGTCGCGGTCGAGGAACACGCCACGGGCCTCATCTTCCTTCGCGTCCACCCGAGGCTGGACCGCATACGTCAGGATCCCCGCTACAAGACCCTGCTACGAAGAATCGGTCTCGACGTCATCTGAGCCCGCGCGCTGAGGTCCGGGCGGTAGCCGGCTCTGCAAAAATCCCTCCATAACACCCGAGCGGAAGCCACTTAGAGGGCTAAAGAGACGGCCGTGCCGCGCCGATAAATCGTCGGGTGTCGGGCCCTCTCCATGGAAAGGAAATACCATGAGCCAACAGGCGCAGTATTGGATCGAGACCGTCGCGCTTTGGCAGCCGGTGAAGACCGCATTTCTCTTCGCCTGGGGGGCCGGCGACCCTTTCTGGCTTCTCGCGCTGAAGCGGATCTTTCTGCTCATGCCGCTCGGCGCCGTCGTTCTGGGCTATTGGACCAGCGTCCTCAGCCTGCCGACCATCGTCGTCCGCGCCAAGCGCCGCACCTTCGTCAGCCTGGTGCTCGTCACCTGGTGGGACCTGGCGCGCGCCACCTTCACGTTCTGGGGCGGGGTGTTCCGCTTCCTCATGCGGCTCGCCGTGTCGGTTCTGGGTCTGGCGCAGATCCTCCTCGTCGGCACCTGGGCCGTCGTCCAGGAGCTGATCGCGCTGCCGCTCCGCATGATTCGCAGCGTCGGCAGCAATGTGCTCACTCCGGGCGTTCCCTGGATCGCGGTGGTCATGACCGTGTTCTGGTGCGTCTTCGAGGCGATCATCTTCACCTACGTGATGACCTCGCTGGTTATCGACACGCTCTCGAACCTGGCCGGAACGCAGCTGACGGAGACCGCGGTGCGGATTCCGCTCTTCCTGTTCATGCTCTTCGTCGTGCTGGGGAGCTACGCGGTGCTCTCCACGTGGGCGACGGCCCTGAAAAGCCGCGACTGGCCCTCCATCATCAAGATCGGCATCGTCGAATTGGTGGCCATGTTCGTCGAGGTGGTCTTCCTGTACCGCGAGTTCGTGGACGCGCTGGTGCCCTGGTTCGCCCAGCACACTTCCGGAAACTTCGATCTCGGGATCTTCGGCACGCTGGCGATCGCGGGCGTGACCTGGCTGGGGCTCCGCAGCCTGACCTGGTTCCTCTTCGCCGCCGCGGGCACGCCCACGATGATGGCGATCATCCAGCGTCAGGGAGTGGGCAACCGGGACGCGTCCGGCCATGCCCCGGCGGGGTTCCGGTTCTTCTCCGACAGCTTCTCCGGGCAGCTCCGGAAGGAGTTCGACTGGGTCGGCGCGGAAGGCGAGCGCCTCCTGGACGCTTTCCTCGTGCCGCCGATGCAGGTCGTCGCCGCGGCGCTCAACTTCGTCACCCTTCTGGTTTCGAACCGGCACCTGCTCGATCTGCCGCTCCAATCCGTGCGGGACTTCAAGGACGCGCGCACCCTGGTCGCGGATTTGAGCGGACCGCGGCTCAAGAAGGCGGCCTGACATGCGCACACTCACTCTGGCGGTCCTCTTCGCGACGCTCCTCGTGCCGGCGAGCCTTCCGGCCGGTGTCACGGGCGTCTCTAATCGCTCGGTTCGTCCCGCGGTCGCGCCCGGGCGCCTCGTTCTCTTCATCGGGGTCGATATCAGCGGCTCGTTCATGAACGGCAAGGATTTCGACGACTCGATCGAATTTCTCGCCTATTACATCTACGGGCACCTGAACGGGCTGGGCGGCATGGAGGTTCCTCACTCCATGTTCGTCGGGACGATCGGGGGCGTGACCAAGGGGGAAGCGAAAACGCTCTTCCCGATTCAGTCATTTCAGGACCGCAGCGTCAGGGAGATCACGGCGCAGCTCCGTGATCTCTTTCCCAGGAAGCGGGAGAATCCGTTCACCGACTTCAATGCCTTCTTTGCGCAGGTCGCCGAGATGGTGGACGCGAAGAAACTCATCATGAAACCGATCTCGATCGTGCTGATCACCGACGGCAAGCCCGACCTGGGCGGAGCCAGCCGTGCGGCCAAGTTCCGAAGCATCCAGCTCAAGCCTCTCGAGAGCCTCTCCCGCAACATCACCCTGCGCGTCCTCTACACGGACGCGGTCACGGCGAAGAGCTGGAGGGACGAGGTGCCGCGCAAGCGCGTCAAGGTCTGGACCCAGGACGCGGTCGTCATGGCGGAATGGAACAACCCGAAGACGATGCTTCCCGGCAAGCCGTTCGCGGAGCAGGAGAAATTCTTCG
>JBKJXM010000364.1:0-13692 GCA_046716305.1 Candidatus Eiseniibacteriota bacterium | reverse complement strand
GCGGCGAAGTTGCCGATGGGAGTCTCGACGTCCTCGCGCCGCGGGGTGGGAACGCGCTCGGCCGAGACGTACACGGAAGCCCCCATGGCTGCCTGCACCGAATCGGCCACGGGCGCTAGAAGCGCCGCGACCTCCGGATCCTCGCCGTCCGAAGGACGCACCGGGAGGAGCTGGTAGCGGAACTCCGTGGGGCGCCGGTCCACGATGGAAAACACACTCCGCCCCAGCCGGTCCCCCCACGCGCCCGTCTGCACGATGGGGATGCCGCCGCGGCCGGGCGCCTCGCCGCCTCCGGCGTACTGCGGCTCGCTCAGCCGCGTGTGGCTGTGGCCTCCCACGACCAAGTCGATCCCCGGCACTTGCCGCACCAGCTCGCGGTCCTGATCCACGCCCAGGTGGGTGAGCGCGATCACGATATCGACCTTGTCGCGAAGCTTGGGCACCAGCTTCCGCGCGACGGCGATCGGGTCGGCCACGGCGACGCCGCGGTTGGCGGAGATCCGCACGATGTTCACGAGGTTCCCCGTGGTCAGGCCCACGACACCGATCTTGAGCCCACGCCACGGGAGGATCACGTAGGGAGCGGCGAGATAGCGGAGCTTGGTCGAACCGTCCACCCGCGCCCCGCCGA
Source organism: Candidatus Eiseniibacteriota bacterium (assembly GCA_046716305.1). Taxonomy (GTDB): domain Bacteria; phylum Eisenbacteria; class RBG-16-71-46; order SZUA-252; family SZUA-252; genus DASQJL01. Next base: position 13,061 of record JBKJXM010000364.1, on the reverse strand, counting down.
TCCACCGCGCCCCGGCCTTGATCACGGAGGGGACGCTGTCCTCGAGCGGCTCGGCCCACGAGCTCTCCGCGGCCGCGAAGACGTTCGCGCTCACGACGGGATACGTCGCGTAGGGCCGAAGGCGGAGAAAGGCTGCCGGTCCGTCGTCGAGATCGTGGTTCCCTAGGGCCATCACGTCGTAGCGCTGGAGCGAGAGCACGCGCGTGTCGGGAACGCCCCGGAACAGATTGTATGCGGGGGTCCCCTGGATCAGGTCGCCCGCGTCGAACAGAAGGAGGTCGGGCGTGCGAACCCGCTCCCGCGCGATGAGGGCCGCCCGGGCGGCCGCCCCGCCCACCAGCAGCGTGTCCGAGCGGTGGAAGGGGAGAAGGTGCGAGTGAAGATCGTTGGTGTGCAGGATCACGAGGGAGTCGAGGGGGACGCGCGGCGTCCTGGCGCTCGCGGGCGAAGGGCTCCCGCAAACCCCAATCCCCAGGATCAGGCAAACGGCTACGACCCCGAAAGTTGCGTAGGGACGCTTATTCCCAAGCATATGCCTCCACACCATTTGTCTTGACACAAGTTCCTTTGGGCCCTATAGTTAGACCTTGGCAGGGCTCATTCAGTTCCGTGCAACCGGCGGAGTATACTGGCAGAGAAAGTAGAATGCAGTCACCGCTCCCTATCTCCCGTCCCCGCGTCCGTTCGCTCCCGGATAACCCCCGTCCAGGAAGGCCCCCACGATACTCACCCGTCGGGGGAGTTGGCTTTGTTGTCCGGTGAGGTCGGTTCGGAGGCTTCATGGCTGATGTAGACAAGGTAATCAAATGTCGGGACTGCGGTGAAGAATTTGTGTTCACGGTGGGCGAGCAGAATTTCTACAAGGACCGCGGCTTTCAGCACGAGCCGACCCGTTGCCGCCGCTGCCGCGACGAGAAGAAGCGCCAGGCCGGCGGCCAGCCCCAGCCCACTCCCATCTCCAACACCGCGGCACGTGAGTTTCACGAGGCCGTGTGCTCTTCCTGCGGGCAGATGACCCAAGTTCCATTCCGCCCCACGCCGGGAAAGCCGGTATACTGTCGTGATTGCTTCCAGAACGTCCGCGCACGGGGGGTCAACGCCTAGAGCCCATCGTTCCAACGTCCTCATCCCGATCTAACATGCTGAAAGGAGGGGCCCCGCACTTGAGACACCGCGGCTCAGTCAAGTGGTTCAGCGAGTCCAAGGGATACGGGTTCATTCGGGAGGATTCGGGAGAAGAGTTCTTCGTACACCACGCCTCGATTCAATCCGATGGATTTCGCACGCTGAACGAGGGCGAGGTCGTAGAGTTCGAGCCCGTAGAAGACCAGCGGGGGAAGAAGGCGACGAACGTCGTGCGCGTCCCGCACTGACCGCGGCGCGCCGCACGCAACCGCTGCCTTGATCTCCTGATCTGACGATACGGCCATCCCTGCCCCGGCGGTGCTCCGCCGGGGTTCGTTTTTTCGGGCGAATGGAGTAGAGTTTTCGGGTTAATCCCTTATCGACGCCGTTTCCGGAGGAACCGACCCGAATGCGCTCCCGCTCCATCCTGGCCCTGGCCGCCCTGGTCCTGGGCACGGCTGCTCCCGCCGCCGCCGCCCCCAACCTGATCCGCACGCTTCCCAACAAGATGACCGTCATCGTCCGGGAGAACCGGACGCGTCCGCTGGCCTCCATCCAGGTCTGGATCAACGCGGGGAGCCGCGACGAAAGCCGGAGCGAGCGCGGGTCGGCTGCGGTCCTGTCGTACCTCCCGTTCACGGAGACGGCCCGCCGCGCCCGGGAAGAAATGCAGAAGGAGACGGCTTCGCTCGGCGGGAGCTACGGGAGCGAGTCGGGCTACTCCCACATCATCTACAACATGACGTTGCCCGCGCGCCACGTGACGCGGGCGCTCGACATCCTGAGCGACGCCGTGGTTCACCCGTCCTTCAATCAGTGGACACTCGATCAGGCCCTGGGCAGGGCCCGGAACGAGTCGCGCGGCGCCTTGAGCGCGGCGGGAGGCGTCACGATCAACTCGGTGCGCGCCGCCCTGTACGGAGACACGCCGCTCGGCGCTCCGGGGCATGCTCCCGAGCTGGAGATCGCGGGGCTCACTCTTCCCATCGTGCAGCGCTTCTACAACGAGAACTTCCTGGCGGAGAACGTCACCGTGGTCGTGGACGGCGACGTCGAATCGGCCGCGGTCGCCGATCAGGTGGCTGCCGCGTTCAAGGATCTGCCCTCGGGGAAGGGGCGCGCGAAGGCGCGGATCGCCGTCAAGGAGATGTCGGGACCCGTCATTCGCTGGGAGCCCAGCCCCGCCGACGCCCAGGGATCGGTCGTGACCGCGGGATTCCGCGCGCCGGCGTGGGGAACGGCGGACGCGGTGGCGCTCGACGTGCTCATGGCCGTCCTCGTGGATGCGCCCGGCTCCCGCCTGGAGCGGCGGATCCAGGAAGGCGCGGGGGAGTTCGGCGCGGCGGCCCATCGTTCGATGGGTCCCGACGGCGGCGTCGTCCTCTTGACGCTGGCGGCCGATCCGTCCCGCATGCCCGAAGCGGAGGGGATGCTCGTCCAGGAGATCGAGAAGATCCGCTCCCAGCCCGTCACGCCGGAGGAAGCGGCCGCGGGGATCCGCGCCGTCCTCGCGCGGGAGGCGTCGTCGCAGACGGAGCTGTGGGGGCTGGTACGCAATACCGCCCTCGCCCATTTCCAGGGGCGGCCCGGCGCGGACGAGGTGATGGCGCAGCGCGTGCGCGCGGTCAAGGCGGAGGATGTCACCGCGGTCGCACGGAAATACCTCGCTTGGAAGAACGCGGCGGTCGTCGAGATGATGCCCGACCGGACCGGCGACAGCACCGGCGTGAAGAAGGACTTCGAGAAACGCTTCCGGGAGAAGCTCGCGCTCTACCAGGGGACGTACCGGACCGGCCCGCAGGCCACCGCGAGCGCCGATGACGCGCGCCGCGCGCGCATCGACCAACCGCTCGCTTCCATTTCGCCGGCGCCCTTCGATCCGGGCCGCGCCCGGGTGGAGCGCGCCAAGCTCTCTGGCGGACTCAGGCTTCTGACCAGCGTGGATCACAGCGCGCCGGCCGTGACCGTCGCGGCCTACCTGAACGGCGGCGTTCGCTACGAGAACGACAAGAACAACGGGATCACGTCGCTCCTGCGCGAGAGCATGTTCAACTCGAACGATCCGAGCCGAAACGGACGCACGTTCCGGCAATCGCTCGACCTGATGGGTCCCCTGGCTTCCTACCAGGATCGCGACATGTGGGGCGTGTCCATCTCGGTGCCCGCCTCCGAATGGAAGGAGGCGCTGGGGCGGATCGGGACGATGATCGCCCGGCCGGACCTGGATTCCATCACCGTGGACGCCACCCGGATCCAGCTCTTGAACGCGCTCGACAAGTGGATGGAGGACGACGGCGCCCAGCGCAACCGTCTGATCTTCTCGACCAAGTACGAAGTGAGCGGCTACCGCCTGCCCGGGGTGGGGAACCGGATCAACCTGATCGCGATTCCGACGCCGGCCGTCGCGGAGTACCACAAGAAGTTCGTCGTGAAGCCGAACCTGGTCGTCGCCGTCTTCGGCGACGTGAACCCGGCGGAGGTCGCTCCGGCCGTGGAGGAAGCCTTCCGCGGCGTGAGCGCGGCGCCGTTTTCACCCGGCCCGATCCCGCGTGACCTGCCCTTCCCCGGCTTCCGGGAAAAGTGGGAGTTGGGCGGGGGTCCGAACACCACGGTGCAGCTTGCGTTCAACGGCCCTCCCGCGTCGGGCCCCGAGATGCCGGTGTTCTACACCGTGAACTCGCTCCTGTCCGGCCCGTACGGCTGGTTCGCGAAGTACATCGACCCCGAGCCCGTCGCGCGGGGCGCCACCTCGATCGTGGCGCAGGCGATCGATGAATCGCCGATTGTCGCGACCCTGACCATCAACGGCCCGGCCAAGGAAGAGGAGATGGTGAAGCTCCTCTTCCGCCAGTTCAAGAAGGTGGCGGGGCTGGAGCTGGTGGGCCCCGACCTCGACGCGGAGCTTCGGGCCGCGAAGGTCCATGCCGTCGGCACGTTCAACAGCCTGTTCACGTCGAACACCGCCCGCGCGTTCCAGTGGGCGCGGGCCGATCTCTTCGGTCTTCCGCCCGACTATCTGCTCACGATGCCGTCGAAGATGGAGGCCGTGACCCCGGACGATCTCATGCGCGTCGGCAAGCGCTACTTCCAGAAGGGAGACTGGGAGAAGCAGCCGTACGCGATCGCGGAAACGCGCCCCGGCGGCTGGTAGCCGGAGTGGGCGAAGTTCGCGACGAGGCCCGGGGCCGCCCGCCCGCGGTGCGCGAGCCCGTCACCCTCATCGTCACGGTCCGAAACGAGGAGGCGTCCATCGACGCGCTCCTCGATTCGCTTCTGGGGGGAACGCGGGCTCCGGATGAGATCGTGGTGGCGGACGGCGGCTCGACCGACGTGACGCCGGATCGCTTGCGCGCGCGCGCGGCGGCCGACTCTCGCGTGCGCTGGCTGGACGCCCCGGGGAACCGCTCCGTGGGTCGAAACGCAGCCGCCCGCGCCGCGCGCTCCTCGCTCATCGCCTGCACCGACGCGGGCGTCCAAGTCGAGCCCGAGTGGCTCGAGCGGATCACCGCTCCGTTCGCCGATCCGGGCGTCGACGTCGTGGCCGGCTTCTACCGCCCTGTCGGGAAGACCTGGTTCGAGCGGGCGGCCGGCGTGATCTCCGCGCCCCGGCTATCGGAGATCGATCGCGAGCGCTTCCTTCCCTCCACGCGGTCGGTCGCGTTCCGGCGCGCCGCCTGGGAGCGGGTCGGAGGATTCGACGAGCGCTGGGACCACAACGAGGACACCCCCTTCGCGCTCGCGCTGAAGAAGGCGGGCTTTCGCTTCGCGTTCGCCCCGGACGCGGTCGTCCAGTGGCATCCCCGCGGGGACCTGCGCTCCTTCTGGCGCCAGCATCGGCGGTTCGGATATGGGGACGGCGAATCGCGCGTGCAGGGCTGGTTCTACGCCACGATCGCGGCCAAGTACGCGCTCGCCCTGCTCCTCTTCGCCGCGGGATTCTGGTTCCGCCCCGCCTGGTGGCTCCTGGCGACGGGCGGTCTCTTCTTTGTCGCGAGCCAGGCGCGGCGGGCCCGAGGGCGGGCGAGCGCGGCGGTCGCGCTCTTTGCGGTGCCCGCGCTCAAAGTGGCGTACGATGCCGCGTATCTCTGGGGCTACGCGCGCGGGACCATGGGCGCGGGAGCCCGAAAGGCGATGAAGCCGGCGTCGTGACGAACGCGGGGAGGGTCCCAGTGCTCGAGCATCGCCGCAAGCATCTGGCGACCCATGTGATTCGGCGGTTCATCCTGCACTTCGCCGTCACGCTGGTCCTGGCGCTCGCCTCGATCGCCATCGGCATGTGGGGGTACGGGCACTACGAGCACCTCCCGTGGCGCGACGCGTTCGTGAATACCGCCATGCTTCTCGGTGGGATGGGGCCCGTGAACGCGCCGCAGACCGACGCGGGAAAAGTCTTCGAAGGGCTGTACGCGCTCTACGCGGGGCTTTTCTTCCTGATCGTGGCGGGGGTGATGTTCGCGCCGCTCATCCACTGGGTCCTCCACCGCTTCCACTTCGAAGAGCTGGGCGCGGGCAAGTGAACGCCGAGGGGGTGAGTGGGGCGCCGCGCCTGGACGGCCTCCTCGAGACCGCGCTCTACGTGGACGACATCGAGCGCTCGGCCGTCTTCTACCAGTCGCTCTTCGGCTTTCCGCCCGTCTACTCCGGCCCGCGGCTCACCGCGCTCCGGGTGAGGGACGGGCAGGTGCTCCTTCTCTTCAAGAAGAGGGCGTCGGCCGCCCTTCCTCGAATTCCCCACGACGGAGACGGCCAGCTTCACATGGCGTTCGCGATTCCCAGGGAAGCGCTGGAGTCGTGGGAAGCCCGGCTGGGCGCGATGGGGATCGCGGTCGTCGAGAAGACGACGTGGGAGCGCGGGGGGCAGAGTCTCTATTTTCGCGACCCGGACCAGCACCTGATCGAGCTGGCGACGCCGGGATTGTGGGCGAACTACTGAGCGGAGGCGCCATGAACGAACTGGATTCGGCAAAGGAGTTGGCCAAGCGGCGTGGACGGCGGTTGGCGTCCATACTCTGGTGGATCGCCGCGGGACTCTCGGTGCTCGTCGTCGTTCTCGAGTACATCAAAACGGGCAAGGTCGCGATCACGCAGGCTGTGCTCGCCGCCCTATTCATCTTCATGGCGATCGCGATGCAGCGGGCCAAGGCGCGGTAGAGCTACGACGAACGACTACGCCTCCTGCGTGGTGACTGCCTCGGGCGCGGGGGGCTCGTCCGGGCGGGGGTTGAAGATGGCGGCCAGCTCGCCGCGGAGCTGACCCTCGTCCAGATTCCACTTGAGCTCGCCTTTGTGGGCGATCGAGATCGCGCCGGTCTCCTCGCTGACCACGATCACCGCCGCGTCCGTCTCCTCGGCCAGCCCGAGGGCGGCGCGGTGCCGGGTGCCCAGGAGCGGCGAGAGCCCGCGCGTCTGGCTCAGCGGCAGGATGCAGCCGGCCGCGACGATGGCATCCCCGCGGATGACCACCGCGCCGTCGTGAAGCGGGGAATGGGGCGTGAAGATGGTCTCCAACAATTCCGCGCTCACGGCCGCGTCGATCTTGGTGCCGGTCTCCGCATAGTCGCGCAGCCCCATGTCGCGCTCGAAGACGATGATCGCGCCGCGCCGGTCCTTCGCCATCTCCTCGACCGCCTTGATGCTCTCCGCCACCACGCCGTACTCCTCGACCCGGATGAGCGCGCGGACCAGCCGGTTCTGCCCGATGTGCGTGAGAAGCGCGCGCAGCTCGGGCTGAAACAGGATCACGAAGAGGATCACCCAGACCGTCTTCAGGCTGCCGACGATCCAGTTGAGCGCGTTCAGGCGGAACCACTGCGCGACGATCGAAACGAAGACGATGATGACCAGCCCCACGAACATCTGCGACGCCCGCGTTCCCTTGATCATGATGAAGAGGCGATAAAAGAGGAACGCGACGATCAGGATGTCGATGACGTCGACGAGGAACTGGGGCTTGATCTCGATCATGTTCGGGCCTCAGTCCGGACGGCGTCCACCGTGGCGCGCACGTCGTGCGTCCGGACGATCCGGGCGCCCAGCGCGATCGCGGCGATCGTGGCGCCGAGTCCCGCGGCCAGGCGCTCCTCGACGGGGCGCCCGGTCGCGTGGGCCAGGAACGACTTTCGCGATACTCCGATGTACAGGGGCCGCCCCAGCGAGGTCAAGCGCCGAAGTCCGCGCAGCACCTCCAGACTCTGCGGCGCGCGCTTGGAGAACCCGATTCCCGGGTCGAGGGCGATCCGCTCTTCCGCGACGCCCGCCTGAATCGCGACGCGCATCTGGCGCTCGAGGAAGCTCCGCACCGATTCGACGACGTCTTCGTACTCGACCGGCTCGTGCATGCGGTCCGGGGCGCCCAGCGCGTGCATCAGGACCAAGGCCGCGCCGGCCCGCGCGACGTGCCGCGCCAGCTCCGGCTCGGCCGTGAGGCCGGTCACGTCATTCACCATGGACGCGCCCGCGTCCAGGGCGCGGCGCGCCACCTCGGCGCGGTAGGTGTCGACCGAGATCGGGATCGCGAGCCGTACGAGTCCTGGGAGCACGGGACGGAGGCGCTCCCACTCCTCCTCGGCGCCAACGGGCGCGCCCGCGCCCGGGCGGGTCGACTGGGCTCCCACGTCCACGGCGTCGGCCCCCTCCGCCGCCATCTCCTCGGCGCGCGCGAGAGCGCGGGCGGGCTCGCCGTAGCGGCCGCCGTCATAGAACGAATCGGGGGTGAGATTGAGAATTCCGACCACGCGGACCCGCTCGCTCAAATCCCACGAGCCGGTCCGGTGGAGGAGAATCAGGGGCGGGGGCGCTCCGAAAGGTTTTCCGTCATCGAGCCCGACCGAGTGTGGCGGCACGTCATCAGGCCGATCCCGGGCTCTCGCTGGGGCGGAGCCCAGCCGCCGGGGCGCGCGCGGGGCGCGGCTTCTCCTCCTCGACGCCGCTCGGCACCGGCGCGGCGCCGTCTCCGCTGCCGCGGCGCATCGGCTCGAGCTTCTCGCCGCGGAGGAGCTTCTCGAGCTGCTCGCCGTCGAGCACTTCGCGCTCGAGCAGCGCCAGCGCGATCACGTGCAGCTTGTCGAGGTTGTCCGAGAGGAGCTGGCGGGCCTTGTTGTAGGCGCCCTCGACCAGGTTCCGCACCTCCTCGTCGATCATGATCGCGGTCTTCTCGCTGTAGTCGCGGCTCTGGGAGATCTCCTTGCCCAGGAACACGAACTCCTCGCGCGAGCCGAACGTGAGGGGCCCGAGCCGCTCGCTCATCCCCCACTCGCAGACCATGCGGCGCGCGATCATCGTGGCCCGGCGGATGTCGTCGGAGGCTCCCGTCGTGAAGTGGTTCAGGATGAGCTGCTCCGCGGCGCGACCGCCCATGAAGTGGGTCAGCATGCGGAGCCAGTACTCACGCGAGAAGGAGTGGCGCTCTTCCTCGGGGAGGTACGCCGTGAGGCCCAGCGCCCGTCCGCGGGGAATGATCGTCACCTTGTGCACCTTGTCGCTGCCGGGCTGCAGCCAGGCCACCAGCGCGTGTCCCGCCTCGTGGTAGGAGGTGCTCTTCTTCTCCTCCTCGGAGATCACGAGGCTCCGGCGCTCGGCGCCCATCATCACCTTGTCCTTGGCGTCCTCGAAATCGACGGTGCCGACCTTCTTGTGGTTCCGCCGCGCGGCGAGAAGCGCTGCCTCGTTCACGAGGTTCGCGAGATCGGCGCCCACCATGCCCGGCGTCCCGCGCGCGAGCGTGGTCAGGTTCACTTCTTCGTGCACCGGGATGTTTCGCGTGTGCACGCGGAGGATCCCTTCGCGGCCGCGCACGTCGGGCACGTCGACCACGATCTGGCGGTCGAAGCGCCCGGGCCGGAGGAGCGCGGGGTCGAGCACGTCGGGACGGTTGGTCGCGGCGATCAGGATGACGCCTTCGTTCGACTCGAAGCCGTCCATTTCGACCAGGAGCTGGTTCAGCGTCTGCTCCCGCTCGTCGTGACCGCCGCCCAGGCCGGCGCCGCGGTGGCGGCCGACGGCGTCGATCTCGTCAATGAAGATGATGCAGGGCGCGTTCCGCTTCCCTTGATCGAAGAGGTCGCGCACGCGCGAGGCGCCCACGCCCACGAACATTTCGACGAAGTCGGAGCCCGAAAGCGAGAAGAAGGGAACGCCCGCCTCGCCGGCGACCGCTTTCGCGAGGAGCGTCTTCCCGGTGCCCGGGGGGCCCAGGAGGAGCGCGCCCTTCGGAATGCGTCCACCCAGGCGCTGGAATTTCTTCGGGTCGCGCAGGAACTCGATGATCTCTTCCAGCTCCTGCTTCGCCTCGTCGGCGCCCGCCACGTCCTTGAAGGTGATCTTGGGGCTGGACTCCTGGGCGATCTTGGGGCGGCTCTTTCCGAACTTCATGGCGCTCGCGCCGCCCGCCTGAATCTGGCGGATCATCACCATCCAGAGGACGATCATCGCGAGGATCGGGATATACGAGATGACCACCGTCCACCAGTTCATCCCCGGCGGCTTGGAGTTGACCGTGGTGGTGGGATCCTTCGCGAGGATGGCGCGGCCCAGGTCCTTGTCCTCCGCGGGGAGGTAGGCCTTGAAGAAGACGTAGGAGACCGGGCGGCCGTCGACGTGCGTGAGGGCGCTCTGCTTCAGCTCGCCCATCACCTCGCGCTCGACGATCGTCACCGACTTGAGGTTGGCGGTGTCGATCTGGCTCAGGAACTCGGAGTAGGGGATCTCGTGGGTCTTGGCCTTGATCTCGCCGTACACCTGCACGAACACGAGGACCGCCAGCACGAGAATGACCCACAGGAGCGCCGTCCGCAGAGGCCGCGCCGGACCAAAGGGCGTCGGCTTCCGCTGCGGTGGGCGCGGCGGGACGGGCGGGCGCTTGCGCTCGCGCCGCTCCGGCGGCTGCTTGCGGACCACGAGACGCTCGTCGTCGCGCTTTTGTGGGCTCAAGGGAGCTTGCTCCGGATTGTGTTTCACTCGGCTGGACTTCCTTTCCTTGAATCGGCAGGGATGCCGGATGTCTCTACCTGAGATGCTTCAATTGTTGGATCGGCGTTGCCGCTCGCCGGTTCCCGATTCCGGCAAGTCAAAATGATACTCCGCCGCTCCCTCCTGGCATGGATCCCCATGGGGAAATCGGCCGCGCGACCGCTGCTTTGCATCGCCAGGGAGTGCAGTACGTCAACATGGGCCGACGAGAGCTCTCGAAAGACCCCGTCCAGATCGTGCAGCGCGCAGCGGAAAATATAGGAACGTAACAGCTTAGGGTACCTACAGAGCCGCGGCGCATCAAGCGTGATTTTCCCCGGCTCGACGCTCACCAGCACTTCCGGAAGCAAGCGCCGGGCCTCGGCCTCCAGATAGGCGTCGGCCTCACGAAACAGGCCGCTCTCCCGCAGCAGAGCCTCGCGGACTGCCGGATTGATGCGCTCGCGGAGCCTCGGGAGCACCTCGTGGCGCAGGAAGTTTCGGGCCGCGCCCAGGCTCGCGTTCGACTCGTCCTCGCGGTAAGTGACGCCGTGGCGCGCGACATACGCGAGCACCTGCTCGCGCGTCACGTCGAGGAACGGGCGGATGAGATGCGCGCCTTCGACTCGGGCGCGCGAGGCCATGCCGGCCAGGCCGCGGAGACCCGCGCCCCGCGCCATGCGGAAGAGCACGGTCTCCGCCTGGTCGTCGGCGGTGTGGGCTACCGCGACCAGGCGTGCCCCCGCGTCACGGGCCAGCTCGCGGAGAGCGGCGTAGCGGAGGCGCCGGGCCTCGGCTTCGGGGGCGAGGGCGTCGGGGCCGCCCGCGGCGCGATCCATTCGCGTGGCGGAACCCGCTTCGCGCAGCGCGCCTTGGGGCAACTTCGCTTCGAAGTACGGCAGGCCCATCCGCCCTGCCAGTCCCCGCACGAATGCGGCGTCCTCGTCCGAGGCGACTCCCCGAAGCCCATGGTTCACATGGCCCACGGCGAGTCCCTCCGGTCGCCCGTCCCGCGCGCGCTCCGCCGCCAGAAAATGGAGCAGCGCGACCGAATCGGAGCCCCCCGACACCGCGACCAGCACCTGAGCCCCCGCCGGATCGAGTCGGTCCGCCTCGATCCGGCGCGCGGCGATGCGCTCCAGCGTGGCGTCGCGGGGATTCAGGGGCGGGGCATAGTCCTGGGAGGTCGGTGTCATGGCCAAGATCCGCGGTCGGAGGGGAAAGTGCGTTCCGTAAACTGGTGGCGGCGCAGGGATTCGAACCCCGGACCAAGGGATTATGATTCCCCTGCTCTACCACTGAGCTACACCGCCACCTGAGCCCGAGAACACTATGCGGGGGCATAGGTTCTGTCAAGGAGGCGCACCCCGGCGTTGACCTCAGTTCCGCGACCCTGCCTCGCCCCACGCCCCCAAACACCGGGCGGATTGACACTTCCCCCCTCAACCCCATAAACTGCGGCCACCACCACCATATGCCGGCTGGCCGGGATACCCCGCCCGCGACCCAGGGAGAATTCCAATCTTGATGTCACGACGTGTCGTGGGAGGGTTTCTAACCCTCCTGGTCATGACTCTACCTATCTCTGCCTCCGCGTCCGAGCTCGTCGGATACGGGGGAATCAGCTTCCGCGGCGGCATGATCAAGTTCATCCAGGATCGCATCACCGCCGAGGATGCAAAGCCGCGCCTCTCCGGCGACCTCGTCTTCTCCTACGTCTATAGCGACCACCTCATGCTGGACATGAACGTGGGATACGCGTGGAACCGCCTCGACAAGAACGACGATCGCTTCTGGCTGGCGAGTTCCGTCCCGATAACGGCCGGGGTTCGCTATCTGATCCGCGACGGGAAGACGATGCGCCCCTACATCGGCGGGGGCGGCGGGATGTACGTCTGGTCCATCCAGTCGAAGGACCTGGGCGCCGCCAAGGATCCGATCACGTTTGAGCGCCTCCGGCGGGCCGATCCCGGCATCTATGGAGTCGTGGGAGTCCAGCGGCAGACGTCCAAGCACATCGCGATGACCGCCGACGGCCTGTACCACTACATTTTCGCCTCGAACCCCGAGGACTTTCCCAGCGGGTATAATGGAAACAAGGGGTACGCGCAGGTCCGCCTGGGCGTCACCTTCTTCTTCACGCTCAGCGAGCGCATCGACTCAGGACTTCCGGAGTAGCGCATGAGGACATTCGCGGCCCCCGGCGAGAAGTTCACACCCGAGAGGCCGGAGACCGTTCGCGAGCGCATCCCCTCGGACTACGCGCTCACGTTCGACGACGTCCTCCTCGTCCCCGGCTACTCCGAGATCCATCCCCGCGACGTCGACACCACCACCCTCCTCACCCGCGAGATCGCGCTCAACACTCCGGTCGTCAGCGCCGCCATGGACACGGTCACGCAGAGCGGCCTGGCCATCGCGATCGCGCGGGAGGGGGGGATCGGGATCATCCACAAGAACCTCTCGGTCCTGGAGCAGGTGGAGGAAGTGGACAAGGTGAAGCGGTCGGAGAGCGGCATGATCGTCAATCCGATCACGCTCCCGCCCGACGTGCCGATCGCGCGCGCCCTCGAGCTGATGGAGAAGTTCCGAATCTCGGGCGTCCCGATCACCGAGGGGAAGCGGCTCGTGGGGATCCTCACTAATCGCGACCTCCGCTTCGTGAAGAGCCCCGACCTCCGCGTCAAGGAAGTGATGACCCACGAGAACCTGGTCACCGCTCCCGTGGGGACCACGCTCGAGGAGGCCGAGCGCATCCTGCACACGCACAAGATCGAGAAGCTCCCCGTCGTGGACGAGCAGGGAAATCTGCGCGGGCTGATCACCGTGAAGGACATCCAGAAGCGGATCACGTACCCCCGCTCGTGCAAGGACCACCTGGGGCGCCTCCGCGCCGGGGCCGCCATCGGCGTCGGCCCGGACGCGAACGATCGCGTGGCCGAGCTGGTGCGGGCGGGCGTGGACGTGGTGGTGATCGACAGCGCGCACGG
>JBKJXM010000363.1:0-14439 GCA_046716305.1 Candidatus Eiseniibacteriota bacterium | reverse complement strand
CCGACGTCACCTTGTGCCACAGGACTTCCTTGAGTGACTGGTCAGCTGTGCCGTAGCCGCCCGTCGATCCGGTCGTGTTGGTATCAAGGCTGTCGGCCTGGATCACCGTCTTCGGTGCCCACGTGCCGCCGGCCCTGTCCTGACAGGCGCCCGGGTACAGATAGAACGTCGTCGTCGCTGAGGCCTGCTTGACGATCGTGCCGCTCAGCGTCGCCGTGTAGTTCCCACTTTTGGCCAATGCTCCAACGCCCCCAGCGCGCCCATCGAGGGGCACCCACTGTTGAGCCTTGGGTAGGTCGCCGGCGGTGCCTGCGAATGCGGGCAATGCCCACACCACGAGCGCCGCGAGACCCAGCATGGCAATAAGGGTTTTCCGCATTTTCACATCCTCCTTAGCGTTTCCTGAACTCGGAGTCCTAATTCGGGAGGACTAATCTCTGGAACCTACCGACACGGGTATTGGTATTCCGGTTGAGCTTGGAGCGCTGCAAAATGAGATTGCCCGCTCGTCGGGACAGTGCTCGAGCATGGTGGGCAACCCCTTCGCAACTTCTACCGACCTCCTTTCCCAGTTTATTTTTTAGGGTAAGTCTTTGCTATATAATGTTGTAGGCAAACCGTTGAGCCCTCTCACCCCCTTCGGACTGCGTCGGTTTCTCTGCTAACTTCATTTATAGCTGCAGTTTAAGACGGGCCACTAAAACGCAATAAGCCGCACCCGTCAGCCCACGCGTTGTAGCGCATGTGATGTAGACTCAATCGGTTCTAGCGGTTGCGGCTGTGAGAGGGCAAGTTATTTTACCCCCTTGACCGCGCTAGTATAGGCCAAAAACCCGGCAAAGTCAAACGGATTTTTGACCTGGAGCGGATGGAAGGGCCGAGAAATCGGCGATTCTGAGGAACGTCTGCCTCACCGCCTCGAGCAATCCAAGCCTCCGGCGGCGGGTCGGGCGGTCATCCGCCATGACAATGACCGATTCAAAGAAGAAATCGATGGCGGGACGCAGCGCCAGCAGGTGTTTCAGGGCTGTCGCGTAGTCCGGCGTCGAGGATTGAAGATACGTCTCCAGAGCTTGCCGCGCCATCTTTGTTTCGAGGTGGAGGTCGGCCTCCGCCTTCTCGCCGAAGTTCTCCGCCCGCTCCGCCAACGGCTGCCCCGAGGTCGGAACGTCCTCAGGTGGGGCAGTTCGCACAAGATTAGCGGCGCGCCGGTAGCCGACCATAAGCCCCTCGAAATCCGGACTTTGCCGGATCTGATCGATCGCGCGCGCGCGCGCCAGGACGTCCACGGGGTCGCCTGGCCGCACCGCCAGCGCGGCCAGGGCGGTCTCTCGGGTGATCCCGGCCTCCTCCAGCGCGCTCTGGACCCGCTGGACCCAGAAGGAGCGGAATTCCTCCTCCCGCGCCTGCCCGATCTTGGCCTCGGTAAATGTCCTATCCAGTCTTTCCGCCATTGTCAGGACGTCCAGGCGGAGGTTTTTCTCCACGAGAATGCGAACGATTCCGTTGCCGGAGCGCCGGAGCCCATAAGGATCCTGCGAGCCGGTCACTTCTAGTCCGGCCCGGAACCCTCCCACCAGTGCCTCGAGTCGGTCGGCCAGGCTAAGGAGCGTCCCCTCCGTCGAATCGGGCAGAGGATCGTCCGGACCCTGAGGCAGGTAGTGCTCCCGGATCGCACGCACGACCTCGGGCGGCTCTCCGGCGGCGGCCGCGTACTCCGCTCCGATCACTCCCTGTAGGGCCGCGAACTCCTTCCCAGAGCGGATCATCTCCGACGCCAGATCGGCTTTGGAGAGGAACGCTGCCCGCGACGCGGCGCGCCGGGCAGCCGGCGCGAGCGCCCGGGCCAGCTCTTCGACGAGCTGCACGATCCGGAGGGTCCTGTCGTGGAGGGTGCCCAGCTTCTCGTGCCAGACGATCCCCGTGAGGGACGCGACCTTGGCCTCGAGCCCGGTCTTCAGATCGTTCTCCCAGAAGAAGCGCGCGTCCTCCAGGCGGGCGCGGAGGACCGCCTGCGTCCCGCGGCGGATCTCGTCGTGCCCCTCGCCGCGACCGCTCCGGATCATCACGAAGTTCGGGAGGAGCGAGCCGTCCTTGGCCTCGAGGGCTAAATAGCGCTGGTGCGCCCGCATGGCGGTGACGACGACCGGACGCGGCAGCTCGAGGTAGCGCGGATCGAAGGATCCCACGACCGGCTCGGGCCACTCGACCAGATGGACGACCTCGTCGAGGAGCTCGGGGTCGGGCACGGGCGCGCCCCCGACCGTGCCCGCGGCGCGAGTCAGGCTTTCGCCGATCGCGGCCCGGCGCTCGTCAGGGAGCACCATGACCGTCCGTTCCCGCAGGAGGTCCACGTAGGCTTCGGGAGACGGCACGTCGGCCCATCCGGATGCATGGATGCGATGGCCGCGGGTCCGCTTCCCCGCCTGGATGCCGAACGCCTCGACGGGCAGGACCTTCGACCCGAGGAGCGCGACGATCCACCGCACAGGCCGCGCGAATCGCTCCGCGCCTCTCCAGTGCATCGTCTTCGGGAAGTGGAGCTCGTGGATCCAGTCCCGCATGAGCTCGGGCAGCACCTCGGCGGCCGGGCGACCACTCTCGAGGGTCCGCGCGTAGAGCACCTCGCCCTTCGGGCCGGGGCGGCGCTCCAGCGCCTCGACCGGCTTTCCCACCCGCTTCGCGAATCCCTGGGCCGCCGGGGTCGCCTTCCCCGCGGCGTCGAAGGCGACCGCGACCGGAGGACCGAAGACCTCGAGGCTCAGATCCTCCTGGCGGTCGGCGATGCCGTCCACCAGGAGCGCGAGACGGCGCGGCGTCCCCAGGGTGCGCGCGGAGCCGAAGCCAAGCCTGGCCCTGCCGCCAGCGAGACCCACTTCGGCGGACTTTTGAAGTTCTGCCAACGCCGGCGCGATGAAGGACGCCGGAAGCTCTTCGCAGCCGATCTCGAGGAGAAGCGACTCAGGCACGGCTGGCCTTGGCGAGCGGCTTCTCCGGCGTGGGCGTAGCCGTGGGCTGGGCCCCCGACGGCGGCGCGCCCTGGCCGCGCAGCAGCGGGTACCCCAGCTCTTCCCGCTGGCGCAGGTAGGCGCCGGCCGCCAGGCGCGCCATCTTCCGCACGCGGCCGATGATCCCCACGCGTTCGGTCACGCTGATCGCGCCCCGCGCCTCGAGGAGATTGAACACGTGGGAGCACTTGACGACGTAGTCGTACCCCGGGAAGACGAGCCCGTCTTTCAGGAGCCGGGTGGCCTCGCGCTCGAATTTCTCGAACAGATCGAAGAGGAGCGCCGGGTCCGACTTCTCGAAGTTGAACCGGCACCACTCGACCTCGGCCTCGAGGAAGAGATCGTCCCAGCGATGCTCCCGGGACCACTGGAGGTCCATGATCCGCTCGACCCCCTGGAGATAGCAGGCGATCCGCTCGATGCCGTACGTGATCTCGGCCGTGATCGGCTCCAGATCGTAGCCCCCGGCCTGCTGGAAATAGGTGAATTGGGTAATCTCCTGACCGTCCAGCCAGACCTCCCAGCCCAATCCCCACGCGCCCAGGGTCGGCGATTCCCAGTCGTCCTCCACGAAGCGAACGTCATGGCGCGAGAGATCAATTCCAATATGGCGGAGGCTTTCGAGATAGACGTCCAGCACGTCGTCCGGGGCGGGCTTCAGCACGACCTGGTACTGATAAAAATTCTGGAGCCGGTTCGGATTCTTCCCGTACCGGCCGTCCTTGGGACGCCTCGAGGGCTCGACGTACGCGGCCTTCCAGGGCTCGGGTCCGAGCACGCGGAAAAAGGTGGCCGGGTTGAACGTCCCCGCGCCCACCTCGCCGCTGTAGGGCTGGAGCAGCGTGCACCCCTGGTCCGACCAGAACTGCTCGAGGCGGAGGAGGATCTCCTGGAACGTCACGTCGTTTCCCCCGCGTAGCGCACCAACGCCTCCCCGACGCGCTGCGCTTTGAGCCCCTCGAACCGCTCCAGGTGCGAGCTCAGGAAGCGCTCGATGGCGCGCGTGACCTCGACGCCGGGGTAGCGCTCCATGGCCCAGCCGGCGAGCGACTGGAGCGGGTGCTCCGCCAGCGCCAGCAGGGTCCTCCGGGCGCGCTCGGAGATGCGGAACGAGCCGCCGTCGCCCCCGCACGGATCGCCGCACAGAAGGCCCCCCTTGTGCGGATGGAAGAGTCCTCCCTGCCCGAGCGGGGCGCGGCACTCGAGGCATGACGTGAGCTCCGGCGCGTAGCCGAGTCGGCGGCACGCCTGGATCTCGAAGGCGCGGAGCATCGGCTCGCGCGCCGCGGCCGGGGCGACACTCATCGCATCAAGGGTGTCGGTCGCGAGGTCGATCAGCTCGGCATCCCCCGCCTCGCCGTAGGCGGCCCGCTCCAGGAACTCGAGCACCGAGCACGCGCGCGCGAAGCGGTCCGGATCCTCCCAGAGCGCCGGCCAGTAGGCGATGATGTCCGCCTTGCTGAGAAGCTGGAGGTCGCGCGTGAGCTTCCGGTAGACGACGGCCGCGATCGAAACGCCGGGCTCGAGCGCCGCGCCGAAGCGGCTCTTGGGGCCCCGCGCCCCCTTGGCGACGCAGCGGAGGAGGCCATAGTCGCGGGTGAACAGCGTCACGATCAGGCTGGTTTCCCCGAGACGGTGGGAGCGGACCACCAGGGCGTCGGTCTGGACGATCGCCACGGGGGTTACTTATCCAGGCCCGGGAGGACGCGGACGCTCTCTCCCGAGGCGATCGCGTCGGGAGACACGACGGCGCCGGCCGACACGACCAGCCTGATCGCCTGGTCCACGCGAAGCGTGGTGGGGATCACCTGCTCTTCGGGATAGTAGAGGAGCGGGCCCGTCGTCGGGTTGGGGGGCGTCGGAAGAAAGATGCCCCGAAGCGGTCTCCCCGCTGCGTCCGAGATCGCCTGCGGCGGGTTCGACGTGGCCAGTCCGATCGAATAGACGCCCGGATAGGGAAACGGCACCAGCACGACCTGATTGAACGCCGCGCTCCGGTCCCCGAGAACGGCGGTCCCGATGTCCTTGACTGTCGAGTAGAGGCCGCGCAGGAGAGGAATCCGGAGCAGCATCGAGTCGATGAACTTCCCCAGCCTGCGCCCAAGAAAATTCTCCGCCAGGGCCCCCGTCACGACGATGAGCACCACCACCGTGAGAAACCCCAGCCCCGGAACGCCCCCCGGCCGGATATATCCGCCGCGGAGCGTAGTCCCCAGCATGTGGTCCACCCACGTAAAGAGCTTCCAGATGATGTAGCCCGTGACCGCGATCGGGGAAAGGACCAGAAGTCCCGTAAGGAAGTGGGTTCGAAGGCGGGCAAGCATAGGGGCCGAAGATAACATAGGCAGCGACGGCTTCCGGATAGCAGCCTGGCGCAACGCGCTTTTGGCGCGAGCCCCTAAAGCGCCGCAATCCTCCCAGCGAGCCCGCGCATCAACCGAGCCTCCAACAATCGCATCCGCCGCCGTGCCGCAACAGTCCCATGGTCATACCCAAGCAAATGCAATATCCCATGCACCACGAGATGCGCCACTTCCCGGACAAACGGACGTCGCGCGGCACGGGCCTGCTCGCGAGCCGTATCCAGCGAGACATAGATCTCCCCCAGGAAAACCGCCGCGTCGGGGTCGCGGAGCTGGTCAGGGTCGGCAAGGGGGAAGGAAAGCACGTCGGTCGCGGCGTCCGTCTCCCGAAAATCCCGGTTCAGCGCCTGGATCGCCGCGTCGTCCGTGAGGACGATCGACGCCGTGGCCGCGGGGCGGCCCAGGAGCGCCAGCGCGTCCTTCGCGAGCGACCTAAGAGTGGTCGATCTTAAGCCGGGACTTCTCCGGGTGGACGACACCGAGGTCGGCGGGACGCCGGCGCTCTTCGTGGGCCGGGCTTCCCGGGTAGTGGACGCGCGCGTGAAAGAGCGCCGTGAGGATCGGGATGAACCCTTCGCGGACTTTCGCGAGGTCTTCGAACGTGATCGGGCTTTCGTCAAGCTGGCCATCCTTCACCCGCGCGTCGAGGATCCGGGTCACGACGCCGCGGATCCGGCTGGGCGTGGGCTCGGTGAGCGAACGCGCCGCCGCCTCGACGGCATCGGCGAGCATGAGCACGGCGGTCTCCTTGGACCGCGGCTTGGGGCCGGGATAGCGGAAATCCCGCTCCTCGGTCTCCCGGTCCTGGGTGAGCGCCTTCTGGTAGAAGAAGCTCATCAGCGTGGTCCCGTGATGCTCGAGTATGGCGTCCTGGATGGCGCGCGGCAGCTTCTCCTTCCGCGCGATCTCCGCCCCCTCGCGCACGTGCGACTCGATGATCAGACAGGACATGGTGGGCGACAGCTTTTCGTGCCGATTCCGCGCGCTCGACTGATTCTCGATGTAGTACTCGGCCTTGTCGATCTTTCCGATGTCGTGGTAGTAGGCCCCGACGCGCGCGAGGAGCGGATTCCCGCCGATCGCGGCCGCGCCCGCCTCGGCCAGGCTGCCGACCACCAGGCTGTGGTGGTACGTGCCCGGCGCCTCCAGCATGAGGCGGCGGAGGATCGGCCGGTTCAGGTCGGCCAGCTCGAGCAGCGTGATGTCGGTGGTGACGGTGAAGAGACCCTCGAGCAGCGGGAGCAGGATGGTCACGACCAGGGCGGACCCGAAGCCGGCGACCACGCCCCAGAGCGAGCGCCGCAAGAGCACGTCCCAGCGCGCGCCGTCCACCAGCCCCATCGCCCCGATCGCCACCATGTAGGCGATCGCGACGACGAGCATCGGACGGTAGAAGTCGCGGCGGCGGCGCACGCCGGTCGCCGAGGCGATCGCCGCGATCCCCGCGAGCGCGCTCCCGGTCAAGAACGGCAGACCCAAACCGAAGACCACTCCGATGAAGAGCGACGCGGTGAACGTCGCCGCGAACGCGAGCGCGCTGCCGAAGAGGAGCGCGGCCGTCAGGGAGAGGATGGTGATCGGGATGAGCATCTCGTAGCCCCGAAGCTCGTTCACCACCAGCCAGCCCAGGCCCATCACCAGGGCGGTGAGAACCGCAAGCAGGAGAAGTTGCGGCGTCTCGCGGTAGACCTCCCGGTGGTGCAGCTTCAGGTAGCCCAGAAAGCCGAGCACGAGGAAGGCGAGCAGGACGACGCGCCCGAGCACGGTCGTGATCCCCTCGCGCCAGTCGTTCACCGGCTGCATGCGGCTCTGCCACGCGCGAAGCGACTCCAGCTTCCGGATGTGATCGGAGTTGGCCAGCTCGTGGCTCCCGATGATCTTCTCGTCCTTCCGGACGACGCCGTCGTACGGGTTCACCGAAGCCCGCGACTCGGCGCGGACGCGCTCGGTGGCCGACGCCTCGTAGCGCAGATCCGGGCGGACGGCGATGTCGAGCAGCTCCTGGAGCGCCTGGGTGGCCTCGGGGCGGCTGGGGAATGCGCGCTGCCCCTCGGCCCACGCGCGGTCGCGGAGGACGGCGGGATCCATGACGCTGGACCACGCCTTCTCGATCCGCATTCCGTTTTTCTGGAGCGCGATCACCGGCGCGTCGGTTCCCGACTGCGCGCTCTCGAGATCGGGAAGGAGGCCGGCCTGGTACGCCTCGTCCGCGATCCGGCGCGCGAGGAGCAGGACCCGTTTCCCGTCGGGGCCCGCGACCACACGGGCCGCTTCCGGCGAGAGTCCCAACCCTTGAAGACGGCCCTGAACGCGGCCGCCCGGCGCGAGCTCCGCGGCGCGCAGCGAGTCGAGCAGGTTGTCGGTGCCTTGGGCCGACGCCGCGTCCGCCGAGTAGATCGGCGCCACCGCGCGCGAGGCCAGGGTCTGCTCGTGGCGATAGAGCGCGCGATCCTTGAGCAGGTAGAACTGGAAGGGCGCGATCAGGTCCCGCTTCGCCGGGTAGCCTTCGCGGAGCGTCATCACCTCGAACGCGGGGTCCCGCGGCACGAGAAGGCAGGCGAAGGCGAGGAAGGCGACGAACAGCGCCGCGCGCTGGACCTTCGGTCCGAAGCGCTTCACGAGGCGCGCCGCGCGAGAGCGGCGCTCCTTCCGCCTCGGCTCGATGACGCGTAAAGGATCAGTGGGCATGGATCAGGTGGTCAGCGGCCGTCGCCGCTCCGCCTCCCGTCGATCCGTCCGTTCTCGCCCTGGTGCACGTCGAACGCGCGGACGATCTCCCGCACCAGGTGGTGGCGGACCACGTCGCGCTCGTTCAGATAGACGAAGGAGAGGTCGGGCACTCCCTTGAGAATCGTCTGCACCTCGACCAGCCCGGAAGCGAGCTGTGCGCCCAGGTCGATCTGGGTCACGTCGCCGGTGATCACCGCTTTCGAGCCGTACCCCAGCCGCGTGAGGAACATCTTCATCTGGCCCAGCGTGGTGTTCTGCGCCTCGTCCAGGATCACGAAAGCGTTGTTGAGCGTGCGTCCCCGCATGTAGGCGAGCGGCGCCACCTCGATCACGCTCAAATCCAGGAAGCGGCGGATCTTCTCGTAGGAGAGGAGGTCGTTGAGTGCGTCGTAGAGCGGGCGGAGATACGGGTCCACCTTGTCCTTCATGTCGCCGGGGAGGAATCCCAGACTCTCCCCCGCCTCCACCGCCGGGCGGACCAGGACGATCCGCTCCACCTGCCGCGCCTTCAATGCGCTCACCGCGGCGGCGACAGCGAGGTAGGTCTTCCCCGTCCCCGCCGGTCCGATCGCGAACACCACGTCGTGGCGCTGGAGCGCGGCCACGTAGCGCGCCTGGCCCAGCGTCTTCACGCGGACCGTCCGCTTGTCGAACGTGAAGAGGACGGGGCGCTCGTAGAGGGCGCGGGACTGCTCGCGGTCGCCCGCGTCGGTGAGTCCGATGAAGTTGTGGACGTCGGGCTCTTCGAGCACGGCGCCGCGCCGCACCAGGTCGGTGAGCGTCGTGAGGATGGCGCTCACCTCGTCCACGGCGGCGGGCTCTCCCTTCACCGCCAGCTTCCCGTCGCGGAAGGTCACGTGAACGGGGTAACTCCTCTCCATGAGCCGGAGATTGGCGTCATTGCGACCGAAAAGGGAAAGCGGATCGACGTCTTCGATGCCGACGACGCGCGTCGTCTCTGCCTTGGCCGGATTCGTCATCGAGGGATGCTCAGCTCCTGTCCGGGGAAAATGAGATCGGGGTCCCGAATGAGGCCCCGGTTGGATTCGTAGAGGCGCGGCCACTTCGAGCCGTCGCCGTACACATCGTCGCGGCTGCTGATCCGCCAGAGCGAATCACCGGTGCGGACGCTCCATCGGCCGCGTGCTTCTTCACGGTTCGAGTTCTTGGGCGGTGATACGGTTGAGCCCGCCGCGAGAAGGGTCTGGATATTCTGCTCGCGCCGATCAGCCTCCGCCAGAAGCGAATCGACCTCGCGCCGAAGAGGCTCCCGCCGTCCGTCGGCTTCAGCCAGACTCGCGGTGGTTTCCCGAATTTCCTCCAGGTAGAGAGAATCTTGGAGCGCGAGCTCGTTGCAGTAGTCCTCGCGCTGTTCGGACGACAGCTTCCGGAACTCCTTTTCCGTGTAGTAGTCCCCCAGCGAAGCGTCCGCGATCCGAAGCACCGGCTTCCCACACCCCAGGGCCGCGGACGCGAAGAGGGCCGCGACCGCCCACGCCCGCTTCATCGAGACCGCCTGTTCTGGTGAGTTTTGGTCAGGGAATCTTCTACTGCCTTGGCAGCTTGGATGCGCCCAACCACCTCTTCACGTCGAACTTCCAGCTGCTCCCCTTCCGCCGAGACCTGCCCCAGATCCTGTTGCAGCTTCTCGCTTTGCACGCGATGTGAGTCCAAAGTGGCCGGCGGCGTCGGGCATGGCGCGTTTCCGCGCCCGCATCCGGCGCCCGCCAGAAAGGCGGCCAGGGCCAGGAGCACGGCAGGGAAACGGACGGCTCGGGATGGCGCGACCGGCCAAAGCCCGCCGGCAAGGCGGGAGCCGGGACGGACCGGCGTCGCGCTGGTCCGAGCCCCGCGTCGAGGGCGCTGCGTAGAAAGTAAGCCGTTGTCTATCAATAAGTTATTGGGTAGCGGCCTCCCAAGCGGGGCGCCGCCGCACCTCCTGCAACCGTAGAATTCTGGGGTTCGTAAGTCAAGGCCCCGGTCTGGGGTCTCCTCTAATGCAGAAGCGGTGCCAGGGCGCGGGGGCGGTGCTCCGGGGCTGCGGGGGCGGAGAGCGCGGGGGCGGATCAGTCGAGGACGGGGCGGATTCGCAGCTCTTTCAGCTCTTGCTCGCTGATCGGGGCCGGAGCGCCATCCATGAGGGACGTCGCGCTTGCGGTCTTCGGGAACGCGATGGCGTCGCGGATCGACTCCCCTCCGTGGAAGAGCACCACCAGCCGGTCCAGCCCGAGCGCGATTCCGCCGTGCGGCGGCGCGCCGTACTCGAAGGAGTCGAGAAGGAATCCGAACTTCGCCTGCAGCTCATCGGGCTGCATCCCGATCACCCGCATGACCCGCTCCTGGATGTCCTTCCGGTGGATCCGGATGCTCCCCGAGGCCAGCTCGTTTCCGTTGGCGGCCAGGTCGTAGAGCTGCCCGTGCACGCGCCCCGGGTCCGACTCCAGATGCGCGATGTGCTCGTCCAGCGGCATCGTGAAGATGTGGTGGGCCGGCGACCACGACTGGTGACCCTCGTCCCACTCGAAGAGCGGAAACTGGTGCACCCAGACGAATCGGAAGTCCTTGGGGTCGAGAGTGAATTTCTGGTTTCCGGCCAGCGTGCGGAGATGACCCAGCGTGCGCTGCACCACGGCACGGACCCCGCCCACCAGGAGGAGCAGCGAGCCCTCGGGCGCCGCGGCGGCCCCGATGAGCCGCGCCGCGAGGGAACCGGGGAAGTGCTTGGCCACGCCTCCGTCGAGCGCGCCCCCTTTCACCCGGCTCCAAGCCAGCCCCGCCACCCCCATCTGCTTCGCCGCCGCCTCCCACGCGTCGATCTCCTTGCGCGAGGCGCCCGCCTGGCCAGGGACCGCGAGCACGCCGGTCATGCAGCGCGGAGCGGCCGCCAGCGTGGCGCGGAACACCTCGAATTCGCTCGCGCCCGCGGCTTCGGTGACGTCCCGGATCTCGAACGGAATCCTGAGATCCGGCTTGTCGCTTCCGAACCGCTCCATCGCCTCGCGATAGGTGAGCCGAGGAAACGGAAGCGGAAGGGTTCGGTTCAGGTCGCGGCGGAAGACGCTCTCCAGCATCCCCTCGACCACGTGGAAGACGTCGTCCTCGGTGGCAAAGGACATCTCGAGGTCGATCTGCGTGAACTCGGGCTGTCGGTCGGCGCGGAGGTCCTCGTCGCGCAGGCAGCGGGCGACCTGGTAGTAACGGTCGAATCCCGCGACCATGAGGATCTGCTTGTAGAGCTGCGGCGACTGCGGCAGGGCGTAGAACTTCCCCGGGTGGAGCCTCGCCGGGACCACGTAGTCGCGCGCGCCCTCGGGCGTGGGCTTCACGAGCATCGGCGTCTCGATCTCCAGGAAGTCCTGGTCCGAGAGATACTCGCGCACGCTCCGCACCAGTCGGTGGCGGAAGACGAGCGAGTCGCGGAGCGCGGCGCGCCGGAGATCCAGGTAGCGGTACTTGAGGCGCAGATCCTCGGAAACGGCCGACGCCGTTTCATCCACCGGAAACGGCGGCGTCCTGCTGGGATTCAGGACCGCGAGGGTGTCCGCCTCGACTTCGATCCCGCCCGTCGCGAGCTCCGTGTTCTCGCTCCCCTTGGGGCGCTTGAGCACGGTTCCCTCGACCAGGAGGACCCACTCGCTCCCGATCTCGCGCGCGTGCTCCATCGTCTTCTCGTTCAGGTTCTCGGGGCGGAACACGACCTGCGTGATCCCGTAGCGGTCGCGCAGGTCCAGGAAGAGCACGCCCCCGTGGTCGCGCACTCGGTGCGCCCAACCGAGAAGACGCGTGCGCGTGCCCGCGTGCTCGGGGCGGAGGTCCCCGCAGCGGTGCGTGCGCCGGCGTCCGCCGAGAGGCTCGATCATCGCCCCTTCTCCGCGTGCTCCCCGTTCTCAGCGCGCTCCCCATGCTTCCCCTGCTCCAGGAGCCAGGCGCGAAGCGACGCGGCATCGCTCTGCTTCGGCTCGTCGGTCCCCGCTTCCATGTTCCGCACCGAGTATCCGTCCGGATCCGGCGGCACGAAGACCACGTGCCGCGCGCCCATCTTCGAGGCCCACTTCATCTGCGCGCCCGCGCTTCGCCCCGCGACATCGGTGATGACGACGAGCCCGCGCGGGTCGCAGCTCCGGCTGTCGGCCGCGCCTTCTCCCGCCCTCGGCGCCGGGAGCCCGCGCAGCTCGCGCGCCAGGGCGAGCCCTTCGAGCACCGCCTCGGGCGAGCGCGAGACGACGCACACGTCGGGCTCGTCCGCGCTGGGGGCCGCTTCACCAGCGGCGATGAGGAGCCGCTCGAGGCCGATCGAGAAGCCGATCGCTGGCACGGAAGCGCCTCCGAACTCCTCGACCAGGAGGTCGTACCGCCCGCCGCCCCCGACCGCGTTCTGCGAGCCGAGGGTCTTCGAGTGCACTTCGAAAACGGTGCGCGTGTAGTAGTCCAGGCCGCGGACCAGCCGCGGCGCGACCTCGTAGGGGATTCCCAGCGCGCGGACGGCCGCCTGCACGCCCTCGAAGTGCTCGCGGCACGCGTCGCACAGGGAGTCGAGCACGGCCGGCGCGCCGGTCAGGATCGGCTGGCACGACGGAACCTTGCAGTCCAGGATGCGGAGCGGGTTCGTGCGGAGCCGCTCGCGACAGTCGCCGCAGAGCGCGTCCGCGTGGCCCGCGAAGTAGTCGCGGATCCGCTCCTTGTATGCGGGGCGGCACGTCGCGTCGCCCAGGGAGTTCAGGAGAACCGTGGGATCGGCGAGACCCACGCCGCGCATGATCGCGACGAAGAGGTCGATCATCTCGCCGTCGGCCGCGGGATTGCCGGGGCCCAACAGCTCGCCCCCCACCTGCCAGAACTGGCGGAACCGGCCCGCCTGGGGCCGCTCGTAGCGGAACATGGCGCCGATGTAGTAGAGGCGCGCCATCGGCTGGCCGTGACCCAGCGAGTGCTCGATGTACGCGCGCACGAGGGGCGCCGTGCCCTCGGGGCGGAGCGTGAGCGACCGGCCCCCCTTGTCCTCGAAGGTGTAGAGCTCCTTCCGGACGATGTCGGTCGACTCCCCCACGCTTCGCACGAAGAGGTCGGTCGACTCGAACATGGGCGTGCGGACTTCCCGGTAGCCGTAGCGGGCGAGGATGTCGCGCAGGCGCGACTCCATCCAGGCCCAGCGCTCCGACTCGCCGGGCAGGATGTCGTGCGTTCCCTTGGGTGCCTGAAACTTCAACTCTGGGGCTTCTCCGTTTTCGCACGGCGGATCGGCCGCGTGCGGATGAGCTGCGTGGCCAGGATGGCGACGGTGACCGCTCCGACGTCGACCAGCCAGTCCACCGGGTCCGAGCTCCGGCCGGGGACGCGCGCCTGATACAGCTCGTCCAGCGCCCCGACCACCGCTCCGAGAGCGATGGTGGCGAAGGCCGCCGCGAGGCGATGCCCCGTCGGCCCCAGCGTGAAGCGGATGGCCCGCCCCGCGAGCAGACCAAACAGCGAATACTCCAACAAGTGCTCCAGCTTGTCCACGTTCGGGAAGAACTCCGGAACCGTCGAGCCGTGGAAGGAGGAGAGCGTGAAGATGAGGCCCACGTAGGCGATGACGGGCAGCCAGTAGCGTAGAAAGAGGTCGCCGCGGGTGGGCGCCGCCGCGGCGGGCCGGGATGCGTCGGGGGTCAAACGGGCACCGACGCGAGCGCCTGATCCAGGTCCGCGATCAGATCCTCGACCCCCTCGATTCCCACGGAGAGCCGGACGAGCCCCTCGGTGATGCCGAACGAAGCGCGCTCCTCGGGCGAGTACGTCGAGTGGGTCATCGAGGCGGGATGCTCGATCAGCGTGTCGCAGTCCCCCAGGCTCACCGCCAGCGTGATCAGCCGCACCGAGTCGAGCAGGCGCACGCCGGCCGCGTGGCCGCCGCGCAGCTCGAAGGCGATCATCCCGCCGAATCCGCTCATCTGCCGCGCCGCGATCTCGTGCTGGGGGTGCGTGCGGAGACCCGGGTACCAGACGCGCTCCACCTTGGGGTGGAAGTCGAGGAACTGGGCGATCTGGAGCGCATTCTCGGAGTGGCGCTCCATCCGGACCGGCAGCGTCTTCAGGCCGCGGAGGAGAAGCCAGGCGTTGAAGGGGCTGATCACGCCGCCCAGGTCGCGCAGGATCTCGAAGCGGCAGCGCGTCACGAACTCCTTCGCGCCGATGATGACGCCGGCCACGGTGTCCCCGTGGCCGCCGATGTACTTGGTCGCGCTGTGGATCACCACGTCGGCGCCGAGCGTGAGCGGGCGCTGGTAGTACGGCGTGGCGAAGGTGTTGTCCACGAAAAGCGGGATCCCGTGCCGCTTCGCCTCCCGGGCCGCGAGCGCCAG